>VSNO01000109.1 GCA_009774375.1 Lachnospiraceae bacterium | reverse complement strand
AGGATCTGATGAATGAGCTTGGCAGCGATATCAACATCAGGGAATTGAAAAAATATTTTGAAAAGCTCAATATCAGTATGGATATGGAAAACTGGCAGAAGGCGGAGAGTTTTGCGACGAATCTAAAGCAGCTGGTCAGCAAGGGCTCAAAGGATCTGCAGCGCCTGACTTTCCGCATGGAGATGGCGATCAGAAAGTCCGACTGCGACAAGGCAAGGGAGTATGCCCAGAAGGTCAAAGAACAATTAATGCTTGAGATAGAAGGGTTTGAGATATAATATGAATAGAACATCACAGAATGAAAGTGAGATCAAAATACTTGTGGTTGATGATGTTGAGGTAAATCTGATCATTCTCGAGGAAATTATCAAAAATATGGGGTATGAGGCGCTGCTGGCACAGAGCGTGAAGGAGGCATTGGAGATCATCAGCGGCAGCGAGGTTCTGCCGAGAGTGATCCTGTCAGACATCTCCATGCCGGAGACGGACGGCTTCACGTTCTGTTCCATGCTCAAAAGCGATCCTTATACAAAGGATATCCCTGTGATCTTTATATCCGCGATGGATACGGCCTCAGATCTGAGCAAGGGCTTTGAGCTTGGCGCGGTTGATTATATTCCCAAGCCTTTTGAGAAGACGGAGGTGGAGATGCGGATCTCCACGCATCTGAAGATCTACACGATGCAGAAAGATCTGGAGGAGAATAACAGACAGCTCAACCTTGTGGTCGCCCGTCAGATGGAGAAGCTGCGGATCGAACAGAAAAATATCATGACAGCGCTGGCAAGGCTTGTGGAGAGCAGGGAGAATGTGTCGGGTTCCCACTACAGGAACATATTGTACAACAGCAGGATCCTCGCGGAGGGCATGCAGCTGTATCCGAAATTTGAGGACGACGTGACAGATGATTTCATCGACACGATCGAATCCAGCGCGGGGCTCCACGATATCGGCAAGCTCATGATACCGGATCATATCCTGCTCAAGAACGCACTGCTGGATGAGGAGGAGCGCAGGATCATGTGCACCCACGCGGAGCTTGGCGCCAGGACGCTGATGGACATCTATGAGGGTGTGGAGACCAATGACTTTATCGACATGGCGGTCGACATCGCGTGGTACCATCACGAGTGCTGGGATGGTTCGGGATATCCCAAGGGCTTAAAGGGCACAGAGATACCGCTTTCTGCGCGGATCGTCAAGGTGGTCGACGTATTTGACGCCATGGTCAGTGAGCGGCGCTACAAGGAGCCGATACCGCTCGAGCAGACGCTTGCATATATGCAGGAACAGGCGGGAGTCATCTTCGATCCCGACATTATCCGTGTGTTTATGCGGATCTACCGGAATTTCAGAGGGATCTGATCTGGCGTTGAAATAAAATGACAGTTTAGTAAAAATATACCATTCATAAAACTTTTTACTCCGTTAATACTAGGATTAAGATAAGCGACAGAAAGCTTGTCTTTGAAAATAGATTTGTTATAGAGAGCAAAAATTGATTAACGGAGGTAAAAAATTATGGCATCACAGAGTAGATCAAACAGAGTAGAAGTTCCAGAGGCAAAGGCAGCAATGGATCGTTTCAAGACAGAGGTTGCATCGGAGCTTGGCGTAAACTTAAAGGAAGGTTACAACGGTGATCTCACATCACGCGAGGCTGGAAGCATCGGCGGCGAGATGGTTCGTAGAATGGTAAAGAGCTACGAGGAGTCTTTGAAATAAGACCGGAAAAGGACAGGATGGGATGCGATCGAGATATCGCATCCCGTTTTTTTGCTGTTACATATATTTTTGAAAAACTTTTAAAAAATTTTCTTTTATTTTCAGTAAGCCTATGCTATAATAAAAAACGATTGGTAACTGTTCGGTACAGGTCTGTGCAATGGCTTGGTGACCATGACGGCAAAGGCGTTTGGCGGCTGTGTACGGACTGTATACTGAAATAGATAAAATATAAAAATATATTCATGGCAGGCATGATTGCATGATATGCAAGGAGGAAATGGGACAAATGAGTTTACAGGTAGAGAAGTTAGAGGGAAATATGGCAAAGCTTACGATAGAGGCGCCGGCAGAGGAGTTTGAGAAGGCGATCGACAAGGCTTATCAGAAGAGCAGGAATAAGCTGAGCATTCCGGGATTCCGCAAGGGCAAGGTTCCGCGCAGGATGATAGAGCAGATGTACGGCAAGGAGATCTTTTATGAGGATGCTGCAAACATCGTCATTCCGTCTGCCTACGCTAAGGCTGTGGACGAGTGCACGGAGGAGATCGTGTCGCAGCCGACGATCGACATCGTACAGGCAGAGTCAGGAAAACCGTTCATCTTTACGGCGGAGGTGGCGTTAAAGCCGGAGGTGACTCTTGGAAAGTACAAAGGCATCGAGGTTGAGAGAGCCGATACGAATGTCACGGAGGAGGAGATCGATGCAGCGGTCGACAAGGAGAGAGAGAGCAATGCAAGGACGATCTCTGTCGAGGACAGGGCTGTGAAGGATGGCGATATGACCGTGATCGATTTCGAGGGCTTTGTGGACGGCGAGACCTTCGAGGGCGGCAAGGGCGAGAACTACCCGCTTACCATCGGTTCCAACACATTCATTCCGGGATTTGAGGAGCAGCTGGTCGGTGCCGAGATCGACAAGGAAGTGGAAGTGAACGTGACGTTCCCGGAAGATTATCAGGCGGCAGAGCTGGCAGGAAAGCCGGCTGTGTTCAAGTGCACGGTCAGGGAGATCAAGGAGAAGGAGCTGCCGGAGCTTGACGATGAGTTCGCAAGCGAGGTTTCCGAGTTTGATACGCTGGCGGAGTACAGGGAAGACGTTAAGAAGAATCTGACTGAGAAGAAGGAAGAGGAAGCAAAGGCCGAAAAGGAAGAGAAAGTGATCGAGGCGATCATTGCGGATGCACAGATGGATATCCCGGAGGCGATGCTTGCGACACAGCAGCGCTCAATGGCGGATGACTTTGCACAGAGGATTCGGATGCAGGGTCTCACGATCGACCAGTATTTCCAGTTCACGGGTCTCACGAGAGAGGCATTTCTGGAGCAGCTCAAGCCGCAGGCAGAGCAGCGCATCAAGACAAGGCTGGTGCTCGAGGCAGTGGCAAAGGCAGAGAACATAGAGGCGAGCGAGGAGGAATACACAGCTGAGATCAAGAAGATGGCAGAGTCATACCAGATGGAGGAGGACAAGATCACGGAGATGATCGGTGATTTCGAGCAGAAGTCCATCAAGGAGGATATCTGCATCAGGAAAGCACTGGAGCTTGCAGTCGAGAGTGCAGTAGAGAAATAATCATAATATCATTAAAAAAATATAATAATTGTGCATAGTATTTGCACAATTATTATATTTGCGTTATACTGGGATGAGTAACAGTATGCAGATCGGAGGGAAAACCTATGAGTTTAGTACCATATGTCATAGAACAAACAAGCCGTGGGGAGCGTTCGTACGATATTTATTCGAGATTACTGAAGGAGCGCATCATATTCCTGGGCGAGGAGGTCAATGAGACGACGGCGAGCCTTACAGTAGCGCAGCTGCTGTTCCTGGAGGCCGAAGATCCCGAGAAAGATATCCAGCTCTATATCAACAGCCCGGGTGGCTCTGTCACTGCAGGTATGGCGATCTACGATACGATGCGGTATATCAAGTGCGATGTATCGACGATCTGTATCGGTATGGCAGCCAGCATGGGTGCGTTCCTGCTCGCAGGCGGCACGAAGGGCAAACGGCTGGCTCTGCCCAATGCGGAGATCATGATCCACCAGCCGCTCGGCGGGGCGCAGGGACAGGCGACCGAGATCGAGATCGCTGCAAAGCATATCCTGCGCACCAAACAGAAATTGAACAGTATCCTGGCAGAGAACTGCGGCCAGCCCTATGATGTGGTTGCTGCAGACACAGAGCGTGACAACTGGAAATCAGCTGAGGAGGCCATGCAGTATGGGCTGATCGACAAGGTGATCACTGACAGAGCCGATGCGGCGGAGGACAAAGAGGATTAGTATATATTTGAATGAATGAATTATGAGTAAAGGGAGAAAAAGGATGGCTGGAAAAAGCACTGAGGGAAGGGTGAGATGCTCTTTCTGCAACAAAACACAGGATCAGGTGAGAAAGCTGATAGCAGGTCCATCCGGTGTTTATATCTGTGATGAGTGTGTAGATATCTGTGCGGACATTATCGAGGAGGAGTACGAGGAGGAGCAGATCGACGGCGGCTTCGAGATCAACCTTCTGAAACCTGTCGAGATCAAAGAATTTCTTGACGAGTATGTGATCGGACAGGAGGAGGCCAAGAAAGTGCTGGCGGTGGCTGTGTATAATCACTATAAGCGTGTCATGGCAGAGAAGGATCTGGATGTGGAGCTCCAGAAGAGCAATATCATCATGATCGGTCCGACGGGCTGCGGCAAGACTTATCTGGCACAGACACTTGCAAAGATCATCAACGTTCCTTTTGCGATCGCGGACGCGACGACGCTCACAGAGGCTGGCTATGTGGGTGAGGATGTCGAGAATATCCTTTTGAAGCTCATTCAGGCAGCAGATTATGATATTGAGCGGGCCCAGTATGGGATCATCTATATCGATGAGATCGACAAGATCACCAAGAAGAGTGAGAATGTCTCGATCACCAGAGATGTCTCCGGTGAGGGAGTGCAGCAGGCGCTCCTCAAGATCGTCGAGGGTACGGTGGCGAGCGTGCCACCTCAGGGCGGCAGGAAACATCCGCACCAGGAACTGATCCAGATCGATACGACCAATATCCTGTTTATCTGCGGCGGCGCTTTCGACGGGCTCGACAAGATCGTCGAGAACAGGCTTGACCGTAAGTCTATCGGATTTAACAAGGATATCGCGGAGAAGACGACAAGGGACATCGGCGCGGTATTCAAGGAGGTAACACCGCAGGATCTGACGAAATTTGGCCTGATCCCGGAGTTTGTGGGCAGGGTTCCGATCAACGTGTCACTGGAGGGGCTTGACAAGGATGCCCTCGTGAGGATCCTGAAAGAGCCGAAGAGTGCGCTGATCAAGCAGTATCAGAAGCTTTTTGAGTTCGACGATGTGAAGCTTACGTTTGAGCCGGATGCGATCGATGCGATCGCTGAGAAAGCGCTGGAGAGAAAGACAGGAGCCAGAGGTCTGCGCTCGATCATGGAGAACATCATGATGGATATCATGTATGAGATTCCTTCTGATGACACGATCGAGAGCTGCGTGGTCACGAAGGAGTCCGTAGAAGGAACAAGTCAGCCTTTTGTAGTACACCGCGAAGCAATGCGCACGGAGCGTGAGAAAAAGGCGAGATAAATAAAATGGATTGATGATAAGCGCCGCCTTTCCAAAAGGCGGCGTTTTATACACAGGGCGCAGGGAGAGGATTTTATAGATGGAGCAGATAACGGCAGCATTACCCTTGGTGGCACTGCGCGGATTGACAGTGGTGCCAAATATGATCATACATTTTGATCTGAACAGAGAGATGTCAAAAAAGGCAATCGAGCAGGCGCTGAACGGGACGCAGAAAGTGCTGCTTGTACCACAGATCGATCCGGACGAAGAGGAACCCAATATTGATGGTTTATATAAAGTATGCGCGGTGGCAGACATCAGACAGGTCACAAAGCTCCCCAACAGTATCGACCGGGTTATGGTGGAAGCTGTGGGGAGGGCGCGCATCGTGGAGCTGGACGACAACGAAGGACAGTATTTCAGCGCATTGTATGAGGAGATCGAGGACGATGCGGGCAGTCTCGAACCGTCTGAGGCGGAGGCGCTGACACGCACACTCCGGGAAGTGTTTGACACATATGTCAGGTTTTACCCAAAGATCGGTAAAAGTCTGGGAAAGTATTTTAAAGAGGGAAGCAGTCTGACAGTGCTGATGAATCAGATCCTGATCAACATGCCTTTTTCGTATGATCAGAAACAGAAGGTATTGGAGATAGAGGATATTTCCGGGCAGTGCGGGGAGCTTGTCGCGCTGATCATGAATGAAGCGCAGATCGCGGCGATCCGCACACAGCTGGCTGTGAAGATCAGGGAAAAGATAGACAAGAACCAAAAGGATTATATTCTGCGCGAGCAGATGGAGTATATACAGGAAGAGCTGGGCGACAAGAACCAGTACTCTGATGTGCAGCACTATGAGGAGGCGCTTGCGAAGCTGAAGGCGGATGCGGAAGTAAAGGAAAAGATCCAGAAAGAGATCAACAGATTCAGGACGATCATGGGCTCAAGCTCAGAGAGCGCAGTGGAGCGGGGGTATATCGAGACGCTTCTGGAGCTCCCGTGGAACAAGGCTTCGAAGGACAACAATGACATCAACAGGGCGGAGGAGATCCTGGAGAGAGATCACTATGGGCTTGAGAAGGTAAAGGAGCGCATCGTCGAATATCTGGCAGTCCGATGCCTGACCAGCAAAGGAGAGGCGCCGATCATGTGCCTGGTGGGACCGCCGGGCACGGGAAAGACTTCCATAGCCAAGTCGATCGCAGAGGCGCTGAACAAGAAGTATATCCGGATCTGTCTGGGAGGTGTGCGTGACGAGGCGGAGATCAGGGGACACCGAAAGACCTATGTCGGCGCTATGCCGGGACGGATCGCAAACGGCCTGAAACAGGCGGGGGTGTGCAACCCGCTGATGCTGCTCGACGAGATCGACAAGGTCAGCAGTGATTACAAGGGCGACACTTCGTCGGCGCTCCTGGAGGTACTCGACCCGGAACAGAACTGTCATTTCATGGATCATTATGTGGAGCTTCCGCTCGATTTGTCCAAAGTGTTGTTCATAGCGACCGCAAATGATGCGGGCAATATCCCCAGACCATTGCTTGACCGGATGGATATTATAGAGGTGACCAGCTACACGGCAAACGAGAAATTTCATATAGCAAAGGAACATCTGTGGGAGAAGCAGCTTGCAAAAAACGGTCTGAAGGAGACGCAGCTGACGATCAGCGACAACGCGGTAAAGAGGATCATCGACCGCTACACGAAGGAAGCGGGCGTGCGAAACCTCGAGCGGAAGCTCGGGACTGTCTGCAGGAAGGCGGCGCTGGAGATACTCAAGGACAGGGGCGGCAGGCCCAAAAAGCAGGTGCAGGATAAGTGTATCAGGGTAAACAGCCAGAAACTTGAAAAATATCTCGGAAAGCCCAAATACAGCGTGGACATGGCAAACGAGAAGGATGATGTCGGGATCGTCAGGGGGCTTGCATGGACGAGCGTGGGCGGCGATACGCTGCAGATCGAGGTGAACATCATGCCGGGCAAAGGGGAGATCGAGCTGACTGGAAAGCTCGGCGATGTGATGAAGGAGTCCGCGATGACAGGGATCAGTTATATCAGGTCGATCGCCCCCAGATATAAGATCGATCCGGAATTTTTCAAAGAGAATGATTTTCATCTCCATATTCCTGAAGGGGCAGTTCCCAAGGATGGTCCGTCTGCAGGGATCACGATGGCGACGGCAGTGCTGTCTGCGATCACGGACACACCTGTCAGGGCGAAGGTTGCCATGACGGGTGAGATCACACTGCGGGGAAGGGTGCTTCCGATCGGCGGACTGAAGGAAAAGCTGCTGGCAGCAAAGACCGCAGGGATCACCACCGTCCTGGTGCCGGCGGAAAACGAGAAGGATGTGGCAGAGATTTCCAGTGAGATCAAGTCGGGTATGGAGATCTGTTTTGTGAACTCTATGGATGAAGTGATACCGCTGGCGTTTGCGCAGGAGATCAGGGTCAGAAAAACGAGAAGCGGAAACAGGAAGAAAACAGCAACAGGAGGACAGGAGAAATAACAGATGGTCATAAAGAATGTAAGTCTGGAGACCGTGATCGGTGTGACGAGCAAAGTACCGCAGAACAGTATGCCCGAGATCGCGTTTGCCGGGAAGAGCAATGTGGGGAAATCCTCGCTGATCAACGCGCTCATGAACCGCAAATCGCTGGCGCGGACCAGCTCGCAGCCGGGCAAGACCCAGACGATCAATTTTTACAATATCAACAATGAACTGTACTTTGTCGACCTTCCGGGGTATGGTTACGCGAAGGTGAACCTGCGGGAAAAAGAGAAATGGGGCAGGATGATCGAGCGGTATCTGCGCCAGTCGAGGGTGCTGAAAGCGGTGTTTCTGCTGGTTGACATCAGACATGATCCCTCGGCGAACGACAAGACCATGTACGACTGGATCCTCTCAAATGGTTTCCAGCCGATCGTCATAGCGACGAAAGCGGACAAGATCAACAGGAGCCAGCTGCAAAGGCAGATCAGGGCAGTGAGACAGGGGCTTGATGTGGATAAGGACACGATCGTGATACCGTTCTCGGCGCAGACAAAGCAGGGGCGGGATGAGATCTATGAGCTGATCGACAGCATGACAGTGCAGCCGGAAGGAGAGAATGGATGATGACAAGCAGGGAGAATCTGAAGCTGATCGTGAACATACTGGTTTCACTGGCCGTACTGCTGCTCTGCATTTTTCTGGTGCCAAGGCTGGTCCTGTTCTTTATGCCGTTTGTGATCGGCTGGCTCATATCGTGCATTGCGAATCCGCTCGTGGCGTTTTTGGAGCGCAAGCTGAAGATCAGAAGAAAAGCCGGAACGGTCGTTGTCATCGTGTGTGCGATCGCGGCGGTGATCGGGATCGGTTATGGTCTCGGAGTCGTTTTCTGGAGGCAGGTATCCGGATTTATAGAGGAAGTTCCTTCAATGTGGGAAGCTGTGAAACACGACTTTGACAATCTGGGCGTCCTGATCAACCAGTATATCGGCGTGAGGGCGCCTAAATTTGCGGATGCCCTGAACAGCCTTGGCAATACGATCGGCGAGATGATAACAGATCTGCCCAAGAGCCTGAACTTCAGCACTTTTGAGGGGATGGGCAGCATGGTAGGTAACATAGCAAGTGTTATCATATCGATCATCATGTGCATGCTGTCGGCGTATTTCTTTATCGCGGACAGGGAGTGGCTCACTGCTTTTGTGGGCAGAGTCCTGCCGGAAAACATCACGCACAAATATGACGTGTTCTCCTCAAGCCTCAAACAGGCAGTCGGGGGATACTTTAAGGCACAGTTCCGCATCGAGATCTGGATGTATGTACTGCTCCTGGTGGGACTGACTGTGCTGAAGGTGCGGTATAGCATGCTGATCGCGCTGCTGATGGCGTTTCTTGATTTCCTTCCCTTTTTTGGCACGGGGATCGTGCTGGTCCCGTGGGCGGTCGTGACAGTGATCGGCGGCAATTACCTCAGGGCGATCGGTTTTCTGGTCATATGGGGGGCGGGACAGTTATTCCGGCAGCTGATCCAGCCCAAGATCATGGGAGAGTCCATCGGGATGGAGCCGATTCCGACACTGTTCCTGCTTTTTATCGGATATCGGATCGCAGGAGTCGGCGGAATGCTGATCGCGGTGCCGCTGGGAATCATCATCGTCAATATGAACGAGGCAGGTTTCTTCGACACGCCGAAGTACAGTATCAGAATGCTGGTCCGGAATATCAATGATTTCAGGAAACTGGACGAGGAGGCAGTCCGGGAGCTTGAGCAGGAGCGGCAGGAAAGCCGCGGAAAGTGATAATATGGAGGAGAAAGGTATGAGTGACACAGAAAAGAATGCAGCGGAGGCTTCCGCAGAAGAGAAGGGAGCCGTTTCGAGGAACTTTATTGAGCAGTTGATCGACAAGGATCTCGAGGAGGGCGTGTACGACACCGTGCACACGCGTTTCCCGCCGGAGCCGAACGGTTATCTCCACATCGGACATGCCAAGGCGATCCTTGTGAATTATGGGATCGCAAAGGAATACGGCGGAAAGTTCAACATGCGTTTTGACGACACCAACCCGACGAAGGAAGACATCGAATTTGTGGAGTCCATCAAGGCGGATGTCAGGTGGCTCGGAGCGGACTGGGAGGACAGGCTGTTCTTTGCATCCGATTATTTTGACCAGATGTACGAGTGTGCCGTGAAGCTGATCAGGAAAGGCAAGGCGTATGTATCGGATCTGACGGCAGAGCAGCTCAAGGAGTACAGAGGTTCCTTTACGGAACCGGGAAAGGAGGATCCGTCCGCAGGCCGCTCTGTGGAGGAGAACCTGCAGCTCTTTGAGGACATGAAGAATGGAAGATATGCGGACGGCGAGAAGGTGCTCCGCGCGCGCATCGACATGGCTTCACCGAACATCAATATGAGGGATCCGGTGATCTACCGTGTGGCGCATATGCCGCATCACAATACAGGTGACAAGTGGTGCATCTATCCGATGTATGATTTCGCACACCCGATCGAGGATGCCATTGAAGGGATCACGCACTCGATCTGCACACTGGAGTTTGAGGATCACAGACCGCTGTACGACTGGGTGGTGCGGGAGATCGAGTATCCGAACCACCCGAGGCAGATCGAGCAGGCTAAGATGTATCTGACAAACGTCGTGACAGGCAAGCGCTATATCAAGAAGCTTGTCCAGGACGGGATCGTTGACGGCTGGGATGACCCGAGGCTGGTGTCGATCGCTGCGCTCAGAAGGCGCGGGTTTACGCCGGAGTCCATCCAGAGATTCGTCGAGCTCTGCGGTGTGAGCAAGGCAAACTCCTCCACCGACTACGCGATGCTCGAGTACTGTATCCGCGAGGATCTGAAGCTCAAAAAGCCCAGGATGATGGCGGCGCTCGATCCTGTCAGGCTTGTGATCGACAACTATCCCGAGGGGGAGGTGGAGTATCTCGAGGTGCCCAACAATCTCGAAAACGAGTCCCTCGGCTCCAGACAGGTTCCGTTCTGCAGGGAGCTCTATATCGACAGGGATGACTTTATGGAGGAGCCGCCCAGGAAATATTTCAGGCTGTTTCCGGGAAATGAAGTGCGTCTCATGAGCGCGTACTTTGTCCGGTGCGTGGGCTATGAAAAGGACGAGAACGGCAGGGTGACAGTCGTTCACTGTACGTATGATCCGGAGACAAAGCAGGGCAGCGGTTTTTCGGGCAGAAAAGTGAAGGGTACGATCCACTGGGTTCCGGCGCCGTATGCCGTCAGGGCGGAGGTCAGGCTGTACGAGAATCTGATCGACGAGGAAAAGGGGGTCTACAACGAGGACGGTTCACTGAACCTCAATCCGAATTCGCTGACCGTGCTGAAAGAGTGCTATGTGGAGCCGGCGCTGAAGGGCGCGGAGCCGTATGACAGCTTCCAGTTTGTGAGGCAGGGTTTCTTCAATGTGGATGCGAGGGATTCGAGGCCGGATGCGCTTGTGTTCAACAGGATCGTATCGTTAAAGAGTTCGTTCGTGCTGCCCAAATAGCGCAGGAAGGGGAATGGAATGAGGTATCGATGTCTGATATTGGATCATGACGACACGGTAGTCAACAGCACCGCGACCATACATTATCCGGCGTTTCTGGAGGCGCTAAAGCTGCTCCGGCCGGGAGTGACCATCTCGCTTGATGATTATTTCCGGGAAAATTTCGATCCGGGCTTTATCCCGTACTGTGTCGGGAAACTCGGCATGACGGATGAGGAGCTGGAGCGCGAGGTGGAATGCTGGAAAGCGTATGTGTCGCGACATACCGCTCAGGCCTATGACGGCATCAGGGGGATCATCGAGCGGCAGAAGGCGGAGGGCGGCATTGTATGCGTGGTATCGCACTCCTATGATTTCAACATCAGAAGGGATTATGAGGCGAACCATCTTCCCATGCCGGACATGATCTTTGGGTGGGAGTATCCGCCCGAGCAGAGAAAGCCCAGTACCTATGCGCTGGAAGTCATTTCCAGAAAGTTCGGCCTAAAATCGGAAGAGATGGTGATGGTGGATGATGCCAAACCGGGCTATGACATGGCAAAAGCGTATGGCGTGACCTTTGCCGGCGCAGGCTGGGCGATGGATATTCCCGAGATCCGGGATTTTATGCGGAAGAACAGTGATGTATACTTTACGAAAGTGGAAGAATTGGCGGTATATTTAAATGGCTGAGGGAAATTCTTTTCCCTCAGCCATCTTCTCTGGTCGTTTTTTCAGCTGTATGCACAACATCAGGACACGGTCTGCGAGTCGTCAAAAAACTCTTCTGTCTTGCTCTCCGTGCCAGAGGTTTCCGCGTATGTGGCAGATACGGATCCGCTCTCGCTGTCCTTGTCCTCTGTCGGGACGGGGTCAGCGGCAGGTGCGGCGGACATATCCACCTGTGTGTAGACGGGCTCGACAGTGGGGGAGGTCATCTCACCGATGATCTCTTTGGCCTTGTCGATCTTCTCGGACACGTTGAAGTGTTCGATCTTTTCCTTGGTCTTATCGAGTGTCTCGATCACCTTCTCGCCGATTTTCTCTTTGGCATTGTCTATATCGATCGGCACATACGGACGGGGTTTGTTTGCCGCGGTATTTGCGGAGTCCGTGGAGAAATCTTCATCGTCCAGATCCTCGTCAAAATCGTCAAAGTCATCGAAGTCGTCGAGGTCATCCTCGGGAGCGTTTGTTTTATTTCGAAGATAATAGTAGGTTCCTGCAGCTGCAGCACCAGCCAGGGCACTGAATAAGACAAGCTTGCTAAATCTCTTAGCCATTTGTGGTTCTCCTTTCATGTTGCAGTTGTTTTCATTTTTATATTCACAATACCATTTTAATACTATTTTATGGAAATGAAAAGAGATTATGTAAAATTTGATGAAAATGTGTAGTCGGGAGTCTAAAATTATGTTAATATCAGTATAACAGGTGTGTGCCATTGGGGAGTGACCGCACAAGGAGGTACGAATGAACGAAAAATTTTTTGACCTTGCAAGAGAGAAGCAGGACCGTATGATCAATGGTGCTGTCGAGGTGTTTGCCAAAAATGGATACAAACATGCCAGCACAGATGACATGGTAAAGGCTGTCGGCGTCAGCAAGGGACTCTGGTTTCACTATTTTGGTTCCAAAGAAGGGATCTACGTATTTGTGTACGACTACTGTGTCAAGTATATGCTGCTGGAGTTATCTACCATTGTGGATGAAAATGAAAAGGACTACTTCGAACTGATCAGGCAGATCGCCATGGCGAAGACAAAGGTCGGGAAGAGTTATCCATATCTCACCATCTTTCTGGAGGAGGCGGCGCACGAGACGGAGCAGGAGCCGGTCAGAAAGACTGCTGAGTCGAGGCAGATCTATGAGGAGAGGATGAGCGCGCTCCAGAAGGCTGCCGGGATCGACCATATATCTGACAAGGCAAGGCGGGACCGGGTCAAGAAGATGATCGATTACTGCATCAGCAGCATCATACGGGAGAAGACAATGGAAGCAGCGGATTCTGAGGTGATATTCAGGGAGATCAGGGCATATATCGAACTTGTCAGGGATATGACCCTGAATCTCCGCTGAACATCTGCGGATCACTTCTTCTGCTGGTATACGGGGGCGGCCGGGTAGCCGCCCTTTAGCTTCTGCATGGCGCGCTGGGGGGCGTCTTTAGAGTTTTTCCAGTCTGCATCGGCATTTCTGTAGTCGAATTTTTCGACCATCCAGCTGACATCTTCCTCGATGCGCTTTAAGTTTGCCTCCATGAGGGGGAATACCGTGGCAAAGAATTCGTCGCACTGCTTCTGGTTCAGCTTTTCCACGGCGCTCTGGCACAGGTCGCCGAAGTGGATCAGGCAGAATCCCTTGCTTTTTTCCAGCTTCTTCACAAAGTCAGCGTCCTTTTTGTACATGTAGAAAAAGGTGTCCAGATACCGTGCATAGGTGTCCTCGTACTGGCGGCAGATGTAGCAGGAGCGCTGTTTTTCGTATGTCCATGCCGTCATGGTATTGTTGACTTCCCTGGAGCGTTTCAGCCGGTCCACAAAGGAGAGCTTTGCCGGTTTGAATTTCTTGACTTCACTGGAAAATTCGCTGTTTATCTTTTGAAAATGGGTTTTCAGGATCCAGGCATTTCCGAGCGTGTTTCCATACTGGAACATCTTTAGAAAATGATAGCGGCAGAAGCCTTCACGGTCAGTGAGGTCACGGATATCGCTCTCCATGTACGAGGAGCCGGAACCGAGCGTGAAGTCGAGCAGATCTTGTTCCAGTTTTTGCTCGATAAAGCAGAAGGGGCACTCATCGTCTGCGGCAAAGGCGTCATTTAAGGGGATCGTATAAAGTTGTTCTTTCATAATATTGTTGTTCTCCTTTTTGGTATGTAGTTTGACTATCAGCATATAATGTCATTTTAACATATTTCACGAATTTATTTCAAAAATTTTTATAAAAATATATATAATTGTCAAAAAATATGTTAAGATGGATACAAAGCATAAGAAAACTGATTTGCAGATAGATGGACCGGATGATCGCTTTTATGAGGAAAGGGAGGGATTATATGAGTAAGATCATGGTAGCAGGTTTTGTTCAGATGGAGACGATCGTAAAAGTGGAGGCTTTACCTGTTCCATATAGGCAGTTTGAGAGTACGCCGGAGCTGGTTGACACGGAGATCGGCGGTGCGGGGTTCAACGAGGCGATGGCGCTGAAGTGGCTTGGCGACGAGGTGGATTTCATGAGTATGGTTGCCAGAAATATGTCCAGGCGGCAGATCGAGGCTTACCTCAAGACGAACGAAGTGGATCTCAGCACCGATTATGTGCTGCCGATGCTCGACGGCATGCCGACTTCTGTGATCCTGTATTGCAAGGGGAAAAAGCAGACTTTTGAGGACGTCAAGGATATCCGGCATGTGGAGTACGAATACGAACTGCTGGAGCGGCAGATCCAGGATAAGGATATGGTGCTGATGTCAAATTGCAATTTCTGTCGTCCGATCATCGGACTTGCAGAGAAGTATAACGTACCCCTTGCAGTCAATGTGCGCAGCATGCGGGCTGAGAAGATCGCGAACAAGGAGGATTTTCTGAAGGCGGCCGACATCCTCTATATCAGCGATGATGACCTTGAGAACGATCATTATGAATGCATCCAGGAATGCAGGGAGAAGTATGATCCCGAGATCGTCATCATGGGGATCGGTGACAAGGGCGCCATCCTTTATACCAAGGAGGACAACAGTGTCATAGAATACAAGCCGGTCAAGACCACGGAGATCGTCAATACGATCGGTGCAGGAAATGCGCTGTTCTCCGCATTTGTTCATTATTATGCCAAGACGAAGGATGCGAAGGATGCCATCAAGAACGCGCTGTTGTTCGCGTCATACAAGATCGGATTTGTGGGAACTTCCAATGGATTCATGACGGAGGCACAGATCGAGCAGTGGAAGAAACTGATCTGGGCGTAAAAATGTGCGCCTCAGGGCGCACATTTTTACGTTATTCTATATAGATATATCTCAGGAATGCGATGGCATTGTTCATGCTGTTGGAGTTGATGACAAATCCCAGAATGGGTTCCCTGTCGACATAATAGTAATATTGGTTCAGCTTAGGGGCATCTGTCACGTAGACGCCCACAGGCACCAGTTCGCCGGTTTCACCGTATTTTGCATAGTAGAGCCTGTCCTCAAACTGGGCGAGCAGGTCATCGGGGAGAACCGTTGTGATGTCGTGGAGACATTCGCCTTTTGCAAAATAGTCCATGGTGGCAGTATCGCCCGTGATGACATCGAGCTCACCGGTCGATATGACGGCCATCGACTTCTCCAGACTCATGTAGGCGTCATATTCGGCGCCGCTCAGGTCGAGATTCATCGTCGCGTCGATATAGGCATCGTGCTCGCCGGTGTCGATATTCATGTATTCGATGAAACCGTCGATCAGCTCCGTGTTGGAGGAGTCTCCGGTGTCGTTGAAGAAGAAAGCTGCGAAAGCCGTGTCGGATGGCGCTGTCAGCATGGTGTACGCGAGGTATGCCACAAAGACGATGACGACCACGGCGACGATCGTAGTCTTCAGATAATAATCCCTGAAGTAATCTAATTTTTCCCTGAATGGCGCATCCTTCAGCTTTGCGTTCTGTTCCCGTATCTCATCGTGCATTGAGTTGTTCGTGTCACGATTCTTGTTGTAAACTTCCATAATAATACCTCCATTGACCGCCGAAAACATTTACAGTATATGGGTTTTCGGAGCGACAGACTATACATATGATATATGCAAATATGGAGGTCTGTCAAT
>VSNO01000108.1 GCA_009774375.1 Lachnospiraceae bacterium | reverse complement strand
TTCTGTCCCTCGTTGAAAGAAGTCTTGTTGAGAAGCGCTCCTGTCGGGACAAACAGAACGCGTTTCCATTCCCCTTTGGCAAGTTTCGGAAGAATGTGAGCTGACAGGACGACTGCCGAACAGCCGCAGCCGCTTCCGCCTGCATGCACATCCTGCCTTTCCGTATCATAGATCAGCAGACCACAGTCATAATGCCGGCCGCTGATATCGATCCCCTCCTGGGACAGCAGTTCGAACAACGCCTGTTGTCCCACGCTTCCGAGATCCCCGGTCAGGATAGCATCGTAATCCTGCGGCTTCCTGTCAAAATCTTTCAGGTTTGCCGCGATCGTCCATGCTGCTGCCGGCGCCATCGCACAGCCCATATTGAAGGAATCCTTGATTCCGAAATCCTCTATCCGCCCTACTGTAACACCTGTTATTCCAACTTTGCCGCCGTACCTGCCCTCATATTCATTTTTGATCGTCTTTCCAGACACGGATTTCCCAGATGCATTCACATCCTGCAGCAAAAACGCAGCGCTTCCCGTCACTGTCCACGATGCGTACAGCGGTCTCTGTCCACCGTACTCGAGCGGATATCGGAACTCCTTCTGCGCACTCGCAAAGTGGCTCGAAGTCAGGCTCATGACACGGTCCGCATATCCCGCCGCCACGCTCATGCTCCCAAGACACAATCCTTCCCCGCAGGTGGAACACGCGCCGTATAGCCCAAACAGCGGTATGTTGTAATCCACCAGGCCAAACGAGCTCGCTATGTTCTGTCCCAGAAGATCGCCTGCATACAGAAACCGGATATCCCCGGTCTCAGCGCATGTCTTTGACAGCGTGAGTGACACAGCCTCCTTCTGGAGCGCACTCTCTGCCTTCTCCCACGAGTCCTCACCAAACATGTCATTCTTGTCATCGCTCACCTTGTCAAAGCTTCCACCCAGCGGCCCCTCATCCTCCATCTGCCCTACGATCGAACCGCTTCCCATGATCAGTACCGGGCTGGCATATGCAATGCTCGATGTTCCGAGTGCTTTGTTTTTCGATGTGTTATTCTCCACCTGATTGCCTCCTGTTCGTCCCTGTCGGCAGCGCAACTTTGATGCTTTGCTTTCTGCCGCAGTGATTTATTTCATACATGCTATAGTTTTTCTTAAAATGCATCAAATTATGTATCATCAAATGCAAATCGAGCAGGGCAGAGACGCAGTACGCATAAAGTAAAAAAGACACCTCATTTGAGATGCCTTTCCACAGTTCCTGTATTCTATTCGACTCCCTCAAAGATCTCCGCCAGTGTCATCCTGATATGCGGGAATGCCCTGAGCGCGGTCTCCCTTGTAACACTATCTCTTATACTTTTCACTCTGTGCCCTGATCAGCTCCGCGTCCTCAAAATAGTCGATCTTCATGGCACGCTTCACCTCCGAGAGCGTCTGTGCCGCCACTTCGCGCGCCGCGTCAGATCCCTTTTTGAGTATATTGTAGATCTCCGGTATATCCTTCTCATATTCCGCGCGCCGTTTCCTGATCGGCTCGAGTTCCTCCTGCACGATATTGTTCAGCAGCTTCTTGACCTTCACATCGCCAAGGCCGCCTCTTGTGTAGTGGGCCTTCATCTCGTCGAGATTCGCATAATCCGGACAGTACCGCTCAAAATGCTCGTCGCGCGCGAACGCATCCAGATACGTAAACACGGTATTTCCCTCCAGATGTCCGGGATCGCTGACCTGCAGGTGCAGCGGGTCGGTGTACATGCTCATGATCTTGGCACGCACCTCGTCCGCGCTGTCCGCGAGGTAGATGCAGTTCCCGAGCGACTTGCTCATCTTCGCCTTTCCGTCCGTTCCCGGAAGCCTCTTGCACGCTTCCGCCTCAGGTATCAGCGCCTTCGGCTCCACGAGCACCGGCTTTTCCGGCGCATACACTGTGTTGAACTTGTGTACGATCTCCTTCGTCTGCTCGATCATGGGAAGCTGATCCTCCCCCACCGGAACCACATTCGCCTTGCAGAACGTTATATCCGCCGCCTGACTGATCGGATATGTAAAAAATCCTACAGGGATGCTTGCCTCGAAGTTTCGAAGCTGTATCTCACTCTTTACTGTCGGATTTCTCTGCAGCCGGGAAACTGTGACGAGGTTCATATAATAAAATGCCAGCTCCGTGAGCTCCGATATCTGTGATTGTATGAAGAGTGTGGATCTAGCCGGATCCAGTCCCGCTGAAACATAGTCCAGCGCGACCTCGATAATATTCTGCCTTACTTTCTCCGGATTCTCCATATTGTCCGTGAGCGCCTGCGCATCCGCGATCATGATATAGATCCTGTCGTACTCACCGGAATCCTGCAGTTCCACCCTGCGTCTGAGCGACCCTACATAATGTCCGATGTGAAGCCTTCCGGTAGGTCTGTCGCCTGTTAAAATTATCTTGCTCATTGATTCATATCCTCCAATTTCCCCGCAGGTTTATTTTGTCTTGGCGGCATTCGCCGCTTCCAGATCCTGATATCCATAGAAACGGACAGTATTTTCCATGATCTCGCGCGCCACATTCCTGTCCTCCTGCGCGTGCGCAACGATATAGCGCCCGTACATCTCCAGCATCCTGTCCGAATAGGTGGCGAGCTCTCCCCTCAGATAGGTCTCATAGGACGTGTCATCCGGCAGGTCCTCCGACGTGTGTATCCTGCGGGCGTCATCTGCCAGGACGGGATACGCTGCCGCAAACTCCTCCATCCACTTCACCTGCAGTCCGATCACCTGTTCCATGATCGCCTTCTTCTCATCCGACACAGGCGGAAGCTGGTCCGCAAAACTGGCATACTCCAGCGGCGCCGTCGACTCCATCATGCGCGCATACTTCTCCTCTATCATATTCCTGCCATTTGCAAAATTTGTCTTAAACTCGTACAGATACTGCAGCAGCATGTCCTCTGTCCAGGTCATGTACTGGCTCATACGCATCACCTTGAACGTCGGCCAGTTGTTCTGGCAGCTTGCCCGGCCGCCCTCGTTCTGCACCTTGTCAAACGCCTCGAACTCTGCCTTGGCTATGGACAGGGCGAGCGCCGTGATGACTGGTGTGTTGGCGACGATCGCCGTCAGCAGCGCGTCGCTCTTTGCTGTGAGCTCCTTCGTGCAGGCATCGAGATACAGGTCGCACTTCCCTACCATGCTGTTCCGCTCCAGCTCGTTTGCAAAGATCACGGCCAGCGACTCGATCGCTGTCGTAAGCTCCGTCTCATGTCCCTGGTCTACCGGAAGAAGGCTGATCCGCTCCACCAGCTCTGCCACTCCTGCCTGCTCCACGCCCTCCTCGCAGAGCACCATCTGCGGATTTTCGGGCATTCCCTTAAACAGCCACTTATCGTGCGGTGCATATTTTCTGTTCAGCAGATAATAAAGCTTCATCGCCTGTCTGGCGCACTCCGCCTTTGCAAGCTCCGCCGCGACCAGCTGCCCGCGCATGCGCATACGCGGCAGGTTGTACTGCCCGTTCTGTGAAAAAAGCGCACAGGTCTGTGCGATCTTGCGATACCAGACAGCCTTGGGATAGTATTCCATCAGCATATTCCGATACCGCGTAAAGATCCCCTCGTCGTCGCGGAAGACCTCGCCGTTGACCGCCGACGCGAGCGCATAGTCGTGCACCGCAAGCCAGCTCTTGATCGTCTCCATGGATTCCTTTCCGGACGCGCCCTCCCCACTGTTGTGGTCGAGCATTCCCACGAGGTTATATCCTAACAGATTCTTATAAAATTCTTCGATGACCATGACGCCGCAGCGGTCCCTGCCATGGAACGTCTCGATCCTGTCAACGCCCATAAAGCTTCCCGGCAGGCTTTCATATGCCTCCTGAAGTTCCTCTCCGATCTCATCATACACTTTCTTCGTGACCCACATCACAAAACGCGGTCCATAGTCATGATCCTGCGACAGGACATCGTCGAACCCAAAGCAGTCCGAACCTTTCCCCACAAGTCCCACTGCGATAGCCGACTCATACGCGCGGAATCTTTCTGCGATCATCGGTGCGCCGTACTCTTCATAATAGCGGCGGCACAGCTCCAGTCCTGTGATCTGAGGGGTGTATGCAGGCTCCTCATCTGGAAATTCCTGATCCAGAAATTCCTCAAACGAGAACGCCCTGATCGGATTGTCTGCCGTCTCTCCGGGCGCGGCAGTTTCCTCCGCAGCCTCCCCGGATGCGGGCGCTTCTGCTGCAAGATCATCTATGGTAAATTCTTCTGTGGCAGGTTCTTCCATGGCGGACTCTTCCATCACAGACTCTTCCATGGCAGGTTCTTCTACCACAGACTCTTCTATGGCGGGTTCTTCCATCACAGGTTCTTCTATGACAGGTTCTTCCATGGCGGACTCTTCCATCACAGACTCTTTCATCACAGACCCTTCTATGGCAGATTCTTCCATGACGGATCCTTCCATAGCGGGTTCCTGTGTTGAGGATTCTTCTGCTGCAAGATCTTCTATGGTGAGTTCTCCTGCTGCAGGCTCCCCGGCACCAGTTTCCCTTTCTTCTGCCGTGTCCTCTGCTGTCTCTCCGGCCGCGATATCTTCTATTCCCAGACCGTCATCCTCACCGCCGGTCTGCTGCATTTCTTCCATCTTTTCCTGTATCTTATTTCTGATGATACCAATATTGTCGCTGAGCCGCTGGTACTGGATATTGTCTGTCCCCAGATATTTTGCCACACAGTCCCTGCTCTTCTCCATGACACTCAGTGCATTGGCATAATCTTTGTCCATATAATACAGACTGCCGAGCGCCGACAGCGCCGCGCTGTAGTGCGCATCATCCACGCCGAGTTCCTCAAAGATGCGGATCGCCTCCTCCGCTCTCGCCTTCGCCTCCTCATCCTGCTCCAGCTCGATGCAGGTGTTGGCAAGATTTGCCTGTGTGACCGCCACCTCAAACTGTTTGTCCGGCTTGTGCGTCACGATGTACAGTGCGTTCACAAGCTGCTCCTTCGCGGACGCGAAATCGTTCATCTCCTGGTACAGCAGGCTGAGATTGTTATAGAAATTGGCAAAGTACATGTCATCCTCATCAAGCTGTGCCACGTAGATCGGCCTCACCCTGTTGTACAGTTCGAGTGATTCCTGCAGCAGCCCCGCTGCCCGGTGTGCGTTTGCGGCATTTAACAGCGTGGTCGCATACGGGATCGTATCCTGTATCCCCATCTCATCCATCAGCGCGATCGCCTTATGGCAGTTTTCGATCGACTGGTCATACTGGCCGGTCTCCCTGTAAAATCCGATGATCTCATTGTAAAGAGTCAGCAGTACATCCTTTGCATCCTCCCTGATGGCCTGCGCAATATGTGACTCCAAAAACTGTGGTATCTCGTCTATTTTTTCCTGTGCAAAGAGCGCGTCCAGCTCCCCTGTTACCTGATTTATGTCCATATTGTCCTCCTCACTATTCTATATTCTCCTTATACCTTCCGCAGTATATCTGTCGTGTGGGCGCCTGCCCCGATCAGGTCAGCCCGCTCACAGACTGCCATCTGATAGCGGACGAACAGCTCAAATTCCTCCTCGCTGAGCTGATTCAGAAAAGGCCTGATATAATTCGCCGGTCCGTCCGGCGATATGATCCTGATCCGCTCCAGCCCTTCCGCCTCATTCAGGGCATTGATATCCTCGATCCGCATATAATCATAGATCGTTTCCGGCGATGAGATCGTCTGAAAATCGTCGGTGAAGCGCTTTTGTTCCATGCATTCAAGCACATGCCGCTCCTTGAACCCATATGTGATCACGCCATACTCGTTCATGCAGTACGCCACCAGGATGACGCCGCCCGGCTTTGTGACGCGCTTCGCCTCATGCAGCGCCTTTCTCTTGTCCTCAAAGCCAAACAGATGGTACATCGGTCCGAACAGCAGTGTCACGTCAAAACTGTCGCTTTCCAGCTTTTTCAGGTTCATCGCATTTCCCTGCATCGCCTTGACGCTGCTCGCCTTCTTCTTCAGAACGCCGAGATTATATCTGACCAGCTCGACGGCTGTGACATCATAGCCCTCCTCCGCGAGCGCCACACTGTACCGCCCCGTACCGGCTCCAATGTCGAGCAGTCTGACCTGGCTTCTGGCTGCACCGGCCTCCTCATCGGCGATCCTGGCCGCCGCCTCATCCAGATACATATGGATATACTTCATGGAGACACGGTACTCCACCTGCCCATGGCGTGAATCGAACCGCTTCTCCTCGTTGAATTTGTTATAATACTCCTCAAGCCGCGTCATCTATACGATCAGTACCTCCAACTTCCGCTGCACCCATGCGATGATCGGTCCCAGGAAAAACGCCACCAGGACCGTGACTATGCCGACATCGCCGCCAAGAAGGAAACCCGCCGCCATAAAACTGATGTCCCAGAGCATGCGTACAACCTTAAACGAAACCTTTTTCACATGCCCTGATATGATGAACGGCAGCGCATCATACGGGGATGAACCAAGACCTGCGCACATGTAGGCGGCCGCCCCGAGCAAAAAGACGGCAAGCGCCGGCAGCAGCAGTCCCCATCTGCTGGCTGTGCTCTCAAAGAATCCCGCCGGCAGCAGCAAGAGCCAGATCCGTCGGAAAAAATCGGAGATATATCCCAGAAAGCACATATTTGCGATCGTTCCAAAACCGATCATGCCAAGGTCATATCTGATCACGAACACAAATGTCACCAGATGACACAGCAGCTGACAGGTGCCAAAGCTTAGCGGCACGAAATTCGTCACTCCCTGCGTCAGGCAGGAGCAGGGATCCGTGCCCAGACGGATCTCCCTCAAGATCGACAACCCCATTCCCTGCGCCGTCACACCGCACAGCATCATGATCATCCGGTTTCTGAATCTGGGCGGGCACGCAAAGCATTTTCTATCAGAATTCATAAAAGTTATGCTCCTCCGCCTTCCTGGATCCGTCACCCGCCGGTGCCTCCCGGGATGCCTCGCGCTCTTTTCCGGATTCATCTGCAGACGCTGTTCTCGCGTGCACATTGTCCGTGCGGATATCGATCACCGGACCGCCTGTCCCGTTGATATAATCACCCGTGATCGTCACCTCGCCGATATTGTCATCCTTCGGTATCTCATACATGATGTCGAGCATAAAATCCTCTATGATCGCGCGGAGCGCACGCGCACCTGTATCCCGCTCTATCGCTTTCTTCGCGATCGCCTCCAGCGCGCTGTCGTCAAAGTTGAGCTTTACCTCGTCAAGCTCGAGAAGCTTCTGGTACTGTTTCAGGATCGCATTCTTGGGTTCTCTCAGGATCTTGATATAGCTTTCCTCCGTGAGGCTGTCCATCGGGCAGATGATCGGAAGACGCCCGATAAACTCCGGGATCATGCCAAACTT
This sequence comes from Lachnospiraceae bacterium, assembly GCA_009774375.1. Lineage (GTDB taxonomy): Bacteria > Bacillota > Clostridia > Lachnospirales > Lachnospiraceae > COE1. The sequence goes on along the minus strand of VSNO01000108.1, from coordinate 8,769 downwards.
CTTGATGTCCTCGATCGTCACCTTCTTCAGGATATTCTTCTCCTTGTCAAAGGCATCTTTCAGCTCCGCGTTAAATCCGATCGAAGACTGTTTCGTGAGTCTCTGCTTGATGATCTCCTCGAGATCAGGAAACGCTCCTCCGCAGATAAACAGGATATTTCTGGTGTTGATCGTCGTCAGGGGCACCATGGCATTTTTGCTGTTCGCACCCACAGGGACCTCCACATCAGAGCCCTCCAGGAGCTTCAGCATGCCCTGCTGGACAGATTCACCGCTCACATCGCGCGATGTGGTGTTTTTCTTCTTGGCGATCTTGTCGATCTCATCGATGAATACGATCCCCTGCTCCGCCTTCTCCACATCGTTCTCCGCCGCAGTCAGGAGCTTGGAGATCACCGATTCAATATCGTCCCCGATATAGCCCGCCTCTGTCAGCGAAGTAGCGTCCGCAATGGCCAGAGGCACATCAAGCAGCCTCGCGAGCGTCTTTACCATATAAGTCTTGCCACATCCGGTCGGTCCTAACAGGAGGATATTGGATTTTTCGATCTCGATCTCATCCATCGTCCCCGTCGTCACACGCTTATAGTGATTGTACACCGCCACGGAGATCACCTTCTTGGCATGATCCTGCCCGACAACAAAATCGTCAAGCTGCGCCTTGATCTTGTGGGGCGCCGGCAGGTCATGGATGTCAAACACCGCCTTCTCTCTCTTTTCCTTTGGTTTTTTCTTCTTGAGCTTCTGCCTGTTCGGGATCCCGCCATCCCCCTGCAGATCTGCAATATTGACAAAGCTGATGTTCGGAAAACGTCTCTTCCCGTCTTTGCCGCCGTCCTTATCAAAATTCAGGTTTGTGTTGTTCAGCATTCCCTGGTAGTCAAACTGACTGACGGTGTCCATCGTCTTGTGCATACAGTCCGAGCACACGGAGATATGGTTGGGAAGCTTGAACATCTTTCCGGTCTTGCTCTCCGGTCTTCTGCATATAAAGCATACATCCTCATACTCGCTTTCCTTCTCCGCATACTCATCGTCAGACGCTTTTGGGTCCTCCGCCTTCTTCTCGTCAGCGTTTGATTCATCCTCTGTCTTGTTCACAATTTCGATCTCGTCATGATCGTCAAAGTTGTTATCTAACATCCTGCCCTCCGTTTTATCCAAAAATTATTCTTTATATCCGAGAATCACCTGAACGGTCCGCTCCTTATATTCGCCGTTGCTCTGCCGCATCAATACGACCTCGACCTCTGTACCCGCCGCATAAAACTCCAGCAGTCCCTGCATTTCCGCCATATTCTCGATCTTCTCGCCGTCTATGTACATGATGATATCGCCCTTTAAGATCCCTGCCTCTTCAGCGGCAGTATCTTCCAGCACACTGCTGACAAACACACCCTCAGGCATCTCATACCGGACAGTCGCCTCCTCTATGACATCCGTACCTGCAACTCCGAGAAAGGCGCGCTCCTCCTCCGGAACCTTTTTCCTCGTCTCCTTCTGCATCAGATCCTCGATGATCGGCTTTGCCGTCGAGATCGGAATGGCGTAGCCCATCCCCTCGATCACATAATCCGCGATCTTGCTGGAATTGATGCCGACCACCTCACCCCTGACGTTCAGGAGCGCGCCTCCCGAATTGCCGGGATTGATCGCCGCATCCGTCTGGATCAGATACCCCGGGATCTCATCCGGATCGCCGGCAAACACATTTCTGTTCAGCGCACTGATGACCCCCGTCGTGACAGACTGGCCGTATCCCAGCGAATCGCCGATCGCGATCGCAGGCTCCCCGACCTGAAGTCTGTCGGAGTCCCCGAGTGCCGCGATGGCAATGCTCTCCAGTGTTTTGTCCGACATATCCTCCAGAAAGACAGAGACGATCGCCAGATCATTTTCCGGCGAAGTTCCCTTTACATAGGCAGTCGCCTCCTTATCATCGATAAACTGCACATAGAGATTATTGTTGTCCTCGACCACATGATAGTTGGTGACGATCAAAAGTTCCTCATCGCTCTGGGCGACAATGATCCCCGAACCGTTCGCCTGCTCGTCATACTCCTCATCATACCAGTAATCATATGCCGTAAATTCGTTCGTGATGGACACGACACAGGGCATCGCTGCCTTCACCACTGCTGTCACATCCGACATGACTGCCAGTGCCTGATCCTCCTGCTCGATGACCTGCACCTGGCTGACCACGGCCGGATCCCCTTTTGATCCATTCTTTTTCCGATCATCTGTATCGTCGTCTTTTCCCGGCCGCCTGCGTCCTGTATCCTCATCAGGCTCCGATCCCTCATCCGCCGCTGTCTCCGTCTCTGTTTCAGTTTCTGTCTCTGTCTCTGTCTCCATCTCAGTTTCTGTTTCTGTCTCCGTCTCTGTTTCAGTCTCTGTCTCCTGTTCCTTCTCGTCAAACCTGGGTTTCTGAGACGCCTCCCCGGCGTTAAAGTTGTCACTGCCGCCGCTGCCGTTCACACTGTTATCAAGATTCTGTCCCGCCTGTGAACGCCCGATCTCTCTCGCACCGGCCGACCCTGCAGCCATACTTTCCGAGACAGAGCCCTGGACAATGGTATTGTCTGAAGCATTCTCATTTACATTGATCTCCACGCGCTCCAGCCATTCCGGCTTTGAACCGTCCCCGCCGCCTAGAAAAACGGTGGCAGCATACCCGCCGCCCAGAGCATACGCACCGGCAAACGCAGTGCATCCCAGCGTGACCATGATATTCTTAAACGTCGATCTTTTCTTTCCCATTTCCAAATGCCTCCTTCTACTCCACTGTGACGGACTTTGCCAGATTCCTTGGCTTATCGACATCGCATCCTTTTCCGACTGCCACATAATATCCAAACAGCTGCAGCGGTATGATCGCCAGGGAGTTGGTGAAATACTGGTTCGTCCTCGGAATGTAGATCACATAATCCGCTGCCTTCTCAATATCCGTATTCCCCTCATTGGTGACCGCGAGCACAAACGCCCCCCTCGCCTTCACCTCGACCATATTGCTGAGTACCTTTTTGAATAAAGCATCCTGCGTGGCAACCGCCGCGACCAGCGTTCCTTTCTCGATCAGGGAGATCGTTCCATGCTTGAGCTCGCCCGCAGCGTAAGCCTCGGAGTGAATGTACGAGATCTCTTTTAATTTCAGGGAGCCTTCCATGGAGATGGCATAGTCGATCCCCCTGCCGATGAAGAACACATCCTTCGCCCCTATGTAACGGTTGGCAAAGCGCTGTATCCTCTGTTTGTTTGACAGAAGCATCTCGATCTGCGCCGGAAGGCGCTTCAGATCCTCGAGCATCCCGTGAAAATCAGTATCGTTGAGCTTTCCGCGCACCCTGCCAAACTTCATCGCGAGCAGATACAGCGCGACCAGCTGTGCGCTGTATGCTTTTGTGGTAGCCACCGCGATCTCGGGGCCTGCCCATGTGTACATGACGTTGTCCGCCTCCCGCGCGATCGAGCTTCCCACCACATTGACGATGCCAAGCACTTTGTGCCCGCGCTGCTGGGATTCCCTGAGCGCCGCCAGAGAGTCCGCCGTCTCTCCCGACTGGCTGATCACGATGACCATCGTCCCCTCTTCCAGTATCGGATCACGGTATCGGAATTCGCTCGCCACATCGACCTCCACCGGTATCCTCGCGATGCCCTCAATGACATATTTTCCTGTCATACCCGCATGATATGCGGAACCGCACGCCACGATAAAGATCTTGCCGATCGCCTGGATCTCCTCGTCAGACATTCCCAATTCCTCGATCACGATATCGTTATCCCTGATCCTCGGTCCGAGCGTGTCTGTCACAGTCTTTGGCTGCTCATACATCTCCTTTAGCATAAAATGCTCATAGCCGCCTTTTTCAGCCGCGTTGGCATCCCACTCGATCGTGACAGGCTCCTTCGTGATCTCCTCCTCGTCCACCGTGTAAAAATGCATGTGGTCAGCACGGAGACGGACGACCTCCTGGTTCTCGATAAAATAGACTTTTCTGGTATATTTCAATACCGCAGGCACATCCGACGCGATAAAGCAGCCATCCTCATTCTGCCCCACGATCAGCGGACTATCCTTTCTGACCGCAAAGATCTGATCGGGATGGTCTGCGAACAGGATCCCAAGTGCATAGGATCCCTGCACGCGGTGCATGACTTTTGTGATCGCCTCCAGCGGATTTCCGTTGTAATAATAATCGAGCAGATGCGCCAGCACTTCCGTGTCCGTATCGGAGACAAACCGGTATCCCTTTGAGATCATTTTTTCTTTTAAGGGCAGGTAATTCTCGATGATCCCGTTGTGGACGACCGCGATCGTCTCCTCGGCATTGTAATGCGGATGCGAGTTGGCGTCACTGGGCGCTCCATGTGTCGCCCATCTCGTATGTCCGATCCCGATATTGCCCGGCATCGTCGCACCGCCGTGCGTCAGCTCCTCGAGCACCTTGAGGCGCCCCACCGATTTCCTGACCTGGATCCGCTCCCCGTCATACACTGCCATCCCTGCCGAGTCATATCCTCTGTATTCCAGCTTTGAAAGTCCCTCAAGTATCACCGGCGCCGCTGCCTGCTTTCCGATATATCCTACGATTCCACACATGATCACAATCCTCCATATCTATCCTCTAATTCCAGTACGACTTGCTCGCACTGCACCACTTTACCATTCCCTTTGGCAGACTTCTATAGTGCTTTCCCAACTGATACCCGATCAGCTTATATCCGCTCGATACGATCAGATATGGTATCTGAAGCCATTTTTTTTTCTTTTCCAGATGTCTGATCGTGCTCCTGACCAGCCGGATCCCCTCGTTCTCGGAGGATACTGCATTGAATACCTCCGGGTGTTCCGCCTGCGATACGCCCAGATCAAAATTCCTGTGAAACTGCTGCATACAGGTGTAGTTGTGGGAATGACGGACTTGTGCTTCCGCTGCATAAGCGATGCGGTATCCCGCAATGACCGCGTGCCCTGCATACACCATATCCTCATTAAAGACCGCTTTCTTGACAAAGCCGCCGATCGTCTCATAGATCTCCCTGTCATATGCCGCACACACATTAGAACAAAAGAATGTCTTGATACCAAGCTTTTCCATATCTGCCGACGACTTTACCGACGACTGATCGGGATAATTGAACCCCCTCGTATATCTCTCGATCTCCCGGCAGTCCGGGAGCGGAAGCTGCCTTGCGTATGCCGCAGCAGTCTTCTCCTGCCCTGTCAGGGCCTTCACCAGATTCTGTATCAGCCTGTCATCCTCCGGCATCGCATCCTGCGTCATGCACACAAAGATGTCGGATTTGGAGTACTGCACTGCTTTCGCCCGTGTTCTTCCATGGTCAAATTCTTTCTCCGAGAGATGATGGATCTCGACATTCCTGTATTGCTCCAGAAAACCTGTCCCGTAAAAAAGATTATAAAAATACCGTTCTTCCGTGTTCATGATGATGATCTTCCGTATGGGATATGTCTGCTCCTCCAAAGCCCTGATCAGCTCCATAACCTGTTTCCCGGGCTTGTAGGTCAGCAATATGACATCTACACTGTACTGCATCTTTATCGCTCCCCGTATGCCAAAAAGGAACCGGTTTCGGTTCCTCATCGGCTCCTCTATTCTCCATTATAACTTACTCCCGTGTCCGATGCAATCTTCTGGCTGCACTTTTTCACGGTATCTGTCGGCGTGTAATCCGCCTCGTCAAACAAAAATTCATGTAACAGCGACACATTCTTCGTGAGATCGACCGGCGCTACGACGCTGGCGCTCCCCACCACTCCGTTCGGCTTGACATAGTCATTGAACGGAAAACCTGCGGTCTCGCCGATCTGATAGCTCGTGATATCCGAGAGCAGTGACAGGATCTCCGTCATGCTCAGCGACGTTGCGATCTCACTGAACACCGTATCCGCAATTTTATTGAGCGTGACCGGATTCATGGTCATCGCCTTCTGGGCGATCTTGGTGAGCACTGTCCTCTGCCGCTCCGCCCTCGCCAGATCCCCGCCGCTGGTGTAGCGGACCCTCGAATAGGCCGTGGCCTGCAGGCCGTTGAGCGTCTGCAAGCCTGCATGCTCGACAGGCGTGTAATCCACACCGGGCGTCGCATCATACATCTCCTCGCCCTTCTCGTTCTTACCCACAACGCGCCCTACCATCGATATCTGATAGCTGTTGATGTGTACGACCTCATCCTCCTTCACATCGATCTCCACGCCGCCAAGCTCATCGATGACATCGATCACCGCATCAAATCCCACCGTGACAAAATCCGTGATATCGAGGTCTAGGTTCATGTTGAGCATGCCGATCGCCTGCTTTGCCCCGCCCTTTGCGTAAGCGGCGTTTGCCTTGCTGTACTTATCGTTTGTCATATTGAGCCAGGTGTCACGGTACACGGACACAAGACGCACTTCCTTCGTGTCCAGATTGATGGACGCCACCATGATGACGTCGGTACGCGTGTTCTTATCAAGCTCCTTGTTCCGCGAGTCCACGCCGAACAGCGCGATGTTCCGGTACCCCTTCATCGTCGTCGTTCCCTGCTCGATCTCCTCCCGCACCGCCTCGTTGATGTGGACATCCTCCGGCTTGTACTCCACATACTGGATCTTCTGTGCCTTGTTCGCTGCCCACAGTACAGTTACCAATATTAACAGCAGGAATATCTCCGCCACAAACAGCAGGATCTTCTTTCTTTTCTTCTTTACCGCCTGCTGGGGCGATACGCTTTTCGGATTCTTCCGCGGCCTGTCCTTTGCACCGCCCTGCGGCTTCGCGATCTGCCTCGGCTGGCCGCCCTGCGCCTTTTTCCTCGGCTGACCGCCCTGCGCCGGTTTTACCGACTGGCTGGCTGGCCTGGCCTGGCCCTCCGGCGGCCTTCTTCTCGGCTGGTTCTCCGGTCCTGCCTGCTCCTCCGGCATGCGTCTTACCGGCTGGCCGTTCGGTCTCGGCTGCCCCTCCGGCGGCCTTCTTCTCGGCTGGACGTTCGGTCCTGCCTGCCTGCTGCCGCCCGGCCTGGCCTGGCCTTCCACCGGCTGTCTTCTCGGCTGGCCGCTGCCGCCCGGTCTTGCCTGACCCTCCGACGGCCTTCTTGGCTGGCCGCTCGACCTGGGCGCACCTGTCGGTCTGGACTGGCTGTTCGGCCTGGGCGCCTGCCTTCCCTCTCCGCCCGGCATCCTCCTGACATTGCTGTTCTTACTGTTATTATGGTTACTATCATGTTCCTGCATTTTTTAACCTCCATGCTGCCATCAGCCCGGATCCTCGGCGTCAGCACAAATTTTCTAATAGGCATTTTTGTTGATAAAGCCCTTGAAAAAGGTCAGAAATAAGATCTTGAAGTCAAATGCCATCGACCAGTTCTCGATATAGTAGAGATCATACTCGATCCGCTTTTTGATCGAGGTATCCCCCCTGTATCCGTTTACCTGTGCCCAGCCGGTGATCCCCGGCCGGACCTGATGCTTTATCATATACCTTGGTATTTCCTCTTTGAACTTCTCGACAAAAAGAGGTCTCTCAGGACGCGGCCCGATCAGGCTCATATCCCCCTTTAACACATTAAAAAGCTGTGGGAGCTCATCAATACTCGTACTTCGAAGGATCCTTCCCACTTTTGTGACTCTCGGATCATTTTTGGTCGTCCAGCCCTTCTTCTCGTCGGCATCGTTCTGAACCTCCATGCTCCGAAATTTATACATCTGAAAAGACTTATTGTGAAGCCCTACACGCTCCTGCTTAAAGATCAGCGGTCCCCTGCTCGTCAACTTCACCCCGATCGCTGCCGCCAGCATGAACGGCGACGACAGGACGATCGCAAACAGCGCGCCGATGATATCCACGATCCGCTTCATCAGCATGTTCGCCATGTTGCCCAGCGGAACCCTTCTGATGTTCACCACCGCAAGACCGTCCAGATCCTCCAGATAGGGCCTGCTCGGTATCACACTGTTATAGTCCGGTATGAACTTCGTGTGCACCCCCGTCTTCTCGCATGTGTTAACAATGCTTTCCAGTCTCTCATAATCTGCCAGAGAGAGCGTGATGCCGATCTCATCCAGCTGGTTTTCCTTCAGGATCGCGGGCAGGGAGTCGATCTCTCCTGTCACCCTGACGCCTTTGTACACAGCCCCGACCGGGACATGGTCGTCAAGGATGCCGCACACCTCATACCCCCATTCAGGATTTGCCTTGATCTTGTTGATGTACTCCTCGCCTGCGCGCGAATAGCCGACTAACAGAATATGCTTGACATTGTAGCCCTTCTTCCGCATGCTGCGCAGTCCGTACCGGACAGACTTTCGCATCAGGGACTCCGCCACAATGTTGATCCCGTAGAACACTCCAACCATTCCTCGTGAGAAATCCGGTATATTGATGGCAAAAAGCACTACCATGACCGCCAAAAGTCCTATCGTGTTTGCTTTTATGATATTGAAGATCTCGTAAACCGTCTTCGCTGTACGCTTTGATGAATATAGATCAAACCTGTTGTACAAGATCAGATATTCCGGTACAATGGCCAGAAAGGCGATCAGATAGACCTGCACCGACAAGATACCGGTGTCAGGGTCATTCTCCCTCACCATTCCGCTGAGCCACAAAAACCAGGCAAGCCAGTACGTGGCTGTTATGACGAGTGCATCGAGCAGAACCAGCAGTCTGTTAAAATACTTCTGATTATCTCTTATCAATTTTCTCACCCTTATTCCAATGGAAAGAATTTAACTCATTTCATTCTACAATATTTGAGCCAAAA
>VSNO01000107.1 GCA_009774375.1 Lachnospiraceae bacterium | reverse complement strand
TTTCCATCAGACTCATCCGTCCTGCACCTCCTTATCATACCCTGACAGGTCAATTTCATATATCTGTTCCATCAGCTTTATGGCATCCTGGATATTATAAATTGTTTCCAGCATCACCCTCTCGTCATCAGCCGCCCTGCCATCCCTCACCTTATCACTCAGGACTTTCAGGTCAACCATAACCACCTCCATCAAATCGGATTCCTCGTCGCGGCTGTATGTCCTGTCCGGCAGCTCATCATAGAACCTGAAAATACCAAACCTGTGCTTATAGATGTAATTTATGCTTTCCTTCTTATAAATAAATGCTGTATCCATCCCATTTCGAAATACCACGTCCTCGTCACACAGCCAGACTGTATAGACCTTGTGAATATTCTTGTATTCCCTGTCTCCTGCAGCGACTGTCGCCCGCAGACCAGAAGCCGCATAATATACTGCCCTTGAGATTGTATTCGGTTTTTTCTTTTTGAATTTGTTTTGCATCTCAAAGTTATAATGCCGTCCCCTTCGTCGGAACGAAAAGCCCTGACAGATCTGCCCCCTCCAGCGTCAGCAGGCGCACCTTCTTGTCGATACCGCCCGCGTATCCCGTCAGACTGCCGTTTGTCCCGACAACCCTGTGGCATGGTATGATCAGCGAGATCGGATTGTGGCTGACTGCGCTGCCGACCGCGTGCGCCGACATCCGTTCGATCCCCCTCTGTGCCGCGATCTCCCTTGCGATCGCACCGTATGTCATCGTCTGTCCATACGGGATCCTGAGCATGATCTCCCACACAGACCTGCGGAATGGTGTTGCCTCCATGGACAGCGGCGGCGTAAAATCCGGCTCCTGCCCCCTGAAATAAATATCAAGCCATTGATCCGTCTGGTCAAAAACAGGCAAACTTCCTGATCCCCTCTCTTTTAAAAGTGTGCTGCCATAGTACTTCTGCCCTTCGAACCATAGACCCGACAGCTTTTCCCCATCGCTTGCAAGCGTGATCCTGCCAAGCGGAGAATCATAGTAATGTATATATTGCATCGCGTTCTGCCTCCTGTTCTTACAGTTCCTTAGATTCCCGGAATCTATTTCATAGCCTTATTATACACACTTTTCATATTCATATAACCACCCGCATATACGGCGCACTCCCTACTTCATCAGATCGTCGATCTCCGCCAGAATATCCTTCCTGCGCTCCGTGAACAACATGTCCTTATTGTGTTTAAAATACTCCTGACAGCCATATTTCCCGATGAAATGCGCCGCGTAACTGTTGGCGGTGAGCTCTGTCACAAGAATCAGAAGCTCCTGACTGCCAGCCTCAAAAGCACCCTCGCAAAATCTGAACACATTTGTTAGGTTCGCGTCCGTCTGCGAGACCTGTTTCGAGAGTGCCTTTTTTCTCTTGTCAAAATCAGCTTTCAGCAGTTTAAAGGCTGCATCCCCGCTTGCCGGCGCTTTCTGGGCAGTCAGCTCCATCTGCTCACCCAATGCAGCGATCGTGATATTCAGTATGTACTCGCGGTCCACGGAGAGGTTTCCCGCCTTTTTCCCGACCGCAACCGCCTTCTTTTCCGCCTCGATCTGCCGGCCGACCACTTCCAGAAAATCCGTCTCGACGACGAAATCCGCCCGCATCCCTTTCAGGCAGTTTACCAGCTCCAGGATCGCCCCCTCCTGCGCCAATACCTCGCGGAGCACACCGACCAGCGCATCGACCAGCAGTCCCAGCAGGGACAGCCGCTCATCAAACTTCGCCGCCTTTGCGCGCCCTGCGATCTCCTTTCCAGCCTTTCCGGCAAGGATCTTGTCCACTTGATAATCCGACCTGTATTTTCTGAACAGATCATAGTACACTGCAAAGCTCTTGGCGATCTTCCTGTTCTGCAGATACTGTACGACAAGCTGCTCCGTGACCGCGATCTCCTTCTGTTCATACAGCTTCACCATGTCAGAGAGGTCGCTCCAGCCCCGGGCAGTCACAAAGCTCTTGCCATCCACAGTAGTCTCGATCTTATAAAAATCGTCCTTCCTGATATCCAGATACGTCGTGATCGCAGGGTGAACCCCCTTGACATAGGCGTATTCTTTCCATACTTCATAGTCGGCCTCCACATCGATCCGCTTCAGCCTGTCCCATGTCACGATATCAAACTCGCGCACGGAATTATTGTACTCCGGCGGGTTTCCCGCGGTGACGACGATCCATCCGCCGGGAACACTGTGGCGTCCGAATGTCTTGTACTGCAAAAACTGCAGCATCGAGGGCGCCAGCGTCTCCGAGACACAGTTGATCTCGTCGAGAAACAGGATCCCCTCCCGCAGACCTGTCACTTCCATCAGGTCATAGATCGCCGCGATGATCTCACTCATGGTATACTCACTGACGCTGTACTCCTCGCCGCCATAGTTTTTCCTGACAATAAACGGAAGCCCCAGCGCCGACTGCCGCGTGTGGTGCGTCATGGAATAGCTGATCAGTCCGATCTGCAGCTCCTGCGCGATCTGCTCCATGATCGCCGTCTTGCCGATCCCCGGCGCTCCCATCAGAAAAACAGGGCGCTGACGCTCGACAGGGATCACATAGTTTCCAAACTGATCTTTTGTAAGATAGGCGGACACCGCATTCTTGATGTCCTCCTTCGCCTGCTTGATGTTCATTTTCTACCTCCCGAAATGATCGTCTGCTTCGATAAGATCCCCTTTTCCCTGCAGTATGCCTCCGCCCTGCTGCCAGCCGGACAGTACACCGTCAATTCCGGACATCCGCTGAACACCTCGTACCCCGCGCTGCCGTACAAGGCGGTGGCAGATGTCAGTTCCCGGACCGATCCCGGCACATAAACCTCCTTCAGACTGCCGCAGTTCAAAAATGCCCTCTCCCCGATCTCGACAACACCCTCGCAGATCTGTACTTTTTGAAGGGTGTCACACCGCGCAAAAGCATGTTTTCCGATCCGCTTCACGGTTCCCGGGATCGTGATATCTTTCAGGAAACTGCAGGCAAAAAAAGCGTACTCGTCGATCTCCTCCACGCCCTCGGGGATATTGATCTCCTTCAATGCCCACAGCTCACTGAAAGCGCCTTTCCCTATATGCCGGATCGTGTTCGGCAGCGCGATCTTTGTGACCTTCCTCTGACGATGCTTCATCTGTTCCCATGTCGCATAGATCGTGATGTCGACCCGCCCCGCCGCTCCCGCGAACGCACCTTTTCCGATCGCTGTGACAAGGCTTTTGCCGATCCGCTCCGGCACTGTGACCTCGGTGGCCGTTCCTTTATAGTTCGTGATCACCAACGTGCCATCGTCCTGTTTCCTGTAACTCCAGATCTTTTTTAATTCGGCGACAGAATCCGGCGACGGTATCCTTCCCAGATCCCCACTCAGCCCGCGCATCATCTTCTTCTCCGCCTTTTCCTGCTCGGCGGCAAAGTCAGCCGTGCGGTTCTTATAGTCCAGCAGCCAGGCAAGCGCCTCGGTCTGCTTATTATGGGAAGCATACTCGATCATCTCATCCCGCTTGTGCGGCGCGCCCAGCCAGCCCAGCCGCTCGATGACCGGCAGCGCGTCCATGGCGCTTTCATCGATCAGACTGCGTATGATCTGAAATTTCTTCATCTTCTCCTGCCTGAAATTGGAGAGGAAATATTCAAATATCCTGATATCATGAAAGCGCTTCTTCGTGATATCAAACATCTTCTCCGTATAGTAAAACGGCCTGCCGTCAAGCTCCGCAGCGAGCTGCTGCATGACGGCAAGATAATCCTCGTCGGCAAGCTTTCCTGTCATGGATCCATACTCATACCAGTAGCCGTCCGTGGCGGTCCCGCCCTCCGTAAGCGCCTGTATGCGCCTCTGTGCGATCGTGACGCCCTGTTTTTTCAGCGCCTCGTATATGAACGTATCCCTGGCATAGATCGCATAGAAGAGCATCTCGTCCGGCTGAAAAGAAAGCCTTTCCTTATTTTGCAGGAGATACTCCAGCACCTTCTCCCGCTCGCCGTCCGCAAGAAATGGAAGCGGCTTCCCCACCTCCCGCTTTGCATTTTGTGTGAACTTCATACCCTTCACACTGCAGGCGCCCTTGAGACCGCCCCTGAAGATCTTCAGCAGATACAGCGCGTAATTCGTGCGGTAGTTCGCATACTTCTGTCCGATATAACAGCGGTATTTTGCCTCAATCTCCCCGGTTGAGGGAAAATCGAACGTAACGCCCTTTTCAACCAGCGCCTTCACCGCATCAAGCCCGCGGAACCGGCACGCCAGCCCCAGTGCCGGCGCCGCCATCTCCACCTCGCCAAGCTCGTCGCACACCTTTGAAAGCTCTTCGACCGGGCTGTTGATCACCGCATCCTGCAGCCGTGCGGCTTTCTCCTCCTGTGCAAGTTCCATTTTCATTCCTCCTCATTCCGTGATCAGGCCGGCTGTCTTTTAGATTTCTTCTTCTCTCAGCACCAGCTTCATTGCCCACGACGGAACATCATAATTATTGTACGACTCCTCTATGAACACGAACGCTGTATCGTAGGGCGGTTTCTTCTGCGGAAACACACCGTACCCATCCGTAAAATAGATCAGACCCTTCAGATTTTCAAATTCGCCATTGTCCACCATCGCGTTGACATACCCAAACACCGGGCGAAAATCCGTCCCGCCCAGGCCATGGAGCTTCATCCGTTTCAGGTAATCATCAAATTCCGCCTGTGTAGTAATCTTCACATCCTCCTGAATGACCGTGTCGCACTGTATGATATGTAAGTTTATCCTGGTAAAAAAGCTTTCCGTACTCTTGAGGATATTGTAGGTTTTCTGCACAAAAGTCTGCACCAGTTCCCCCGATGTCGATCCCGATGTGTCGATCGCGATCACAAACTCCCGGATCCGCTTCACCTCCCTGTACTCAAGCGGCTCGATCAGCGGCATATTCCCGTACAGCTGCAGACCATACGTGTAAAAATTATAATCAAACTCATCCGGATCGAGCTTCATCACCTCTCCCCTGACGGCAAACTTTTTGAGGAATTCCGTATAATCGTAGCGCTCCCTGTTCACTTCCCGCAGATTCTGTGTCAACAGCCCCGCCTCAGTACCCCTGATCTTCACAAACATTTCCAGTTCCGTCTGCATGCGCAGCGCGATATCCGTCCAATTCAACAGAAACAGCATCCGCTCCCCCGGAAGGACAGCGTGATCTGCCGGACCGACACTGAGACCGAGCTTTTTCTTCTGCTCCTCCGTCAGATACCAGAGCACATGATCGTCCCCTTTGAATAACAGGGACAATCTCTCCACCAGGTCGCCCGAGAGCTTCTCATCCAAAAAATAACTGTAGATCTTCTCCGCGGTAATTGTCTGGACTTTTTTCTTGAACAGGTTAAAAAACTGGATCTGTTCTTTTGCCTTGCTGATATTGAGATAATTCAGTTCCAGGTCGTTGATCGTGCTCTCCACCGCGATATCACACGCCAGATCCCACATCTTCTGATCAACCAGCGTTCCGACAAAAAAATGCTTGAAAACACAGTGCAGTACGGTATGAAGAAAATTCCGTATCGGAAGATTTTCATCCAGCATATATGCCTTCAAAATGTGTCCAGGATCATAGAGATACACATTCCCGTCGCTCGCGGTAAAAGGCGTCGCCTCGGGTTTCGGGAAAATCCTGAACTGATTGAGCGCCATATCCATAAACCGCAAATTGACAAGCAGCTTGTTCTTCGACATCTGAAGGATCTCGGCCGCGATCTTTTCTGTCTTCTTCTGTTTTTCCTGTTCAGATCCTGTTTCCTCGAGATTTCTGTTATTATCTGACACCTTTCCTTACCTCACATAAAATACTGGAAACTTTTATTTTCCCGCAGGTCCTTACAGCATATGCTATCTCACTTACCCGCCTCCCCGGCTGGTTCCTTCGCAAAAAAACGGTGTATCTCCTCCGCGACATTCGCTGTGATCCCCGGCACTTCCGAGATCCTGGCAGCATCAGCAGCGCGGAGCTCCTCGATCGATTTAAAATACTTCATCAATGCTTTCCTGCGGCTTGGCCCCACACCTGGTATCTCGTCGAGCACAGAGTGCACCTGCGCCTTGCTCCGAAGCGATCTGTGGTATGTGATCGCAAAGCGGTGCGCCTCGTCCTGTATGCGCGTGATCAGCTTAAATCCTTCGCTGTGCGTGTCGATCGGAAGTTCCACATTATTAAAATACAGTCCCCTCGTACGGTGGTTGTCATCCTTCACCATACCGCAGACAGGAATGCTGATGCCAAGCTCCTCCAGCACCTGCAGCGCGATGTTGACCTGGCCACGGCCGCCGTCCATCAGCAGCAGATCCGGAAACTTCGTAAAACTTCCAAAATCCTCCCCGACACTATTCTCGTCAAGCCGCATCTCCTCGCGCTCATCCAGTCCATGCCGAAACCGCCTCGTCAGCACCTCCTGCATGCAGGCATAATCATCCGGTCCTGCAACTGTCTTCATGCGGAATTTTCTGTAATCGCTGCGCTTGGGCTTTCCCTTCTCATACACGACCATCGAACCCACATTTGCAAATCCGCTGGTGTTCGATATGTCAAATGCCTCCATGCGCGTGAGCGGCCTGATGCCAAGGATCTCCTCGATCTCCTTCACCGCGCCGATCGTTCTGCCCTCCTCACGCTTGATGCGCTCCCTGTCCTGACTTAGCACAAGCTGGGCATTGCGCGCCGCCAGATCCACCAGCCGCTCCTTCGCCCCCTTCATCGGCACGCGCAGATGGACGCGGGCACCCTTTCGGCTCGTCAGCCAGCGCTCCACCAGATCCATGTCCTCGATCGGCTCCTGCAACATGATCTCCCTCGGTATAAACGGCGTACCCGCATAGAACTGTTTTACAAAACTGGTGAGAATGTTATCCGCCGTCGGTTCCTCGACCTGCATCATATAAAAGTGCTCCCTGCCGATCAGCTTGCCATTGCGCAGGAAAAAGACCTGCACGACTGTCTCGTTCCCATCGATCGCAAGCGCGATGATATCCTTGTCCTCACCTACATTGTCAGACATCTTCTGCGTCTCGCTGACCTTTTTGACACTCTCGATCAGGTCACGGTATCGGATCGCTTCCTCGAAGTCCATCCGCTCCGAAGCCTCCTGCATCTTTTCCTTAAGCTCCCTGATGATAGGCTGCTGCTTTCCGTTCAGGAAGTCGATCGCCTGATCGATCCGCTGCGCATACTCCTCCACGGAAACAGTTCCCTGGCAGGGGGCGCAGCACTGGCCGATATGATGGTTCAGACAAGGCCGCTCCTTCCCGAAGTCCCGCGGCAGCTTTCTGTTGCATGTACGCAGCTGGTAGAGCTTATTGATCAGGTCGATACTCTCCCTCACCCCTCCGTTTGTAAAGGGTCCGAAGTATTTTGCCTTATCCTTCTTCATCTGGCGCACGGACATGACACGCGGATACTCTTCCCCCAGCGTCACCTTGATATAAGGATACGTCTTGTCATCCTTCAGCAGTGTATTGTATTTGGGTGCGTATTCCTTGATCAGATTATTTTCCAGCACCAGCGCTTCCAGCTCGGAATCCGTCACGATATACTCAAACCGCGCGATCAGCGATACCATCTTGTCGATCTGCGGTCCGCGCCCGATATTTTCCTTGAAATAAGAACGCACCCTGTTGTGCAGGTTCTTTGCCTTTCCCACATAGAGGATCGTATCATCCACATCATGCATGATATACACGCCAGGTTTATTCGGAAGCTTGTGCAGCTCTTCCTTCACGTCAAATTCCCTGTTCTCAGATTCCCTTTTTTCTATTTCATTGTTCTCCGTTTCACTGTCCTGCATCTCTTCGGCTGTCGCCCCCGCCGTATCTGACATGTCATCACCCCTCCGATCCTTTCAGGAATATATGTCCGCAGAATCCTTTGTCTGCCCATTTCTACTACATGGAAATACTGATGCAAAGAGCTGTATACTAACCATTGTGTTCTGTTCTCGATCTCCAAGTTATTATCACTCTTTCTCTTTATTATACAAGTTATTCATACTGTTTTCAATCGTTCATCTGTTCTGTTTTCTTATCATATCATATCCCGCTATACCTGTCAATCCGCAGTGAAAATTTGTTCTATATCACATAAAATCATTTTTTACACATCTGACAAAAGATCTTCTCGCAATATCAGGCACAAAGAGACTCCGAGAGCCTGTGAAACAGTTATGGAGGGCGCATACACCTTCCATGTATACCCCCTCCATACAATTATCACAGGCTCCTACCACCTATTATTGCTTCCGTTCTGGTTTCCGCTGTCGCGGTTCCCGTTTACATTCCTGTCCCACACAGAACCAAATCTGGAAGTCTCACCATGATCTCCATTATCCTCCGGCAGGCTCACATTCTGCGGCATCTGCGGATCCTGAAAAGGATATGGTCTCTGCGGCTGCGGCGGGACGTGCCCCTGCTGCTGTACATTCTGATAAGGCTGCTGCACCGGATTCTGCGGCTGCACATTCTGGCACTGCTGTGCCGTGGGTTCCTGCCCGGGATTCTGCATCGAGCCCTGCTGCATGCGCGCCGGATCCCAGTCATAGGCGGGCGGCATGCTCCACCGGCTGCCCTGCTCCTCCGGCTGCTGTGCCGTAAATGCCGGCTGCTGCACTGCGTCAGGAATCGGTGCTTCCTCCTGTACATCATCTGTACGCCCTGTCTCCTGAACTTCGGATTTTTTCTCATTCAGATCGCCGGTCTCATCTGTTTTCTCCTCGGGTTCAGGCAGTCCCTTCGCCTCGCGGTAGATCTTCATGAATTCTTTTCCAGTGATCGTCTCTTTCTCGATCAGATGCGCGGCGATCTGATCCATCACCTCACGGTTTTCACGGAGCAGTCCAAGCGCTTCCTCGTAACATGCCTTGAGCATATTCATGACCTCGGTATCGATCTCCGCCGCCGTATTGTCCGCACAGTTCAGCGCACTTCTTCCATCCAGATATTGGCTCTCGACAGTCTCCAATCCCATCAGGCCAAACTTCTCGCTCATACCATATCGCGTGATCATCGAGCGCGCGATGCCCGTCGCCTTCTCAATATCGTTTGACGCCCCCGTCGTGACAGTGTCAAACACGATCTCCTCCGCCGCACGCCCTCCTAACAGCCCTACGATCATATCATGCAGTTCATTCTTGGAATTCAGATACTTTTCATCCTCCGGCACATGCATCACATAGCCGAGTGCGCCCATGGTACGCGGCACGATCGTGATCTTCTGCACCGGCTCGGAATTTTTCTGCAGCGCACTGACCAGCGCGTGGCCGACCTCATGATAAGAAACGATCTTGCGCTCCTCCTTGCTCATGATCCGGTCTTTTTTCTCTTTGCCGACAAGCACGACTTCCACCGCGTTGAACAGATCCTTCTGGCTGACAAACTCTCTGCCCTCTTTCACCGCATTGATCGCTGCCTCGTTGATCATGTTGGCAAGATCCGCGCCGACTGCGCCGCTGGTCGCAAGCGCGATCGCATCAAGATCAACCGTCTCATCCATCAGCACATCCTTGGCGTGGACCTTTAAGATATTGACACGCCCCTTCAGATCAGGCTTATCCACAATGATGCGCCTGTCAAAACGCCCCGGACGCAGCAGCGCCTTGTCGAGGATCTCCGGCCTGTTCGTGGCAGCAAGGATGATTATGCCCTTCTTGCCGTCAAATCCATCCATCTCGGAGAGCAGCTGGTTCAGTGTCTGCTCCCGCTCCTCATTTCCGCCGCCATATTTCGAATCGCGGCTTCTTCCGATCGCGTCGATCTCATCGATGAAGATGATGCACGGCGCATTCTTTTCCGCTTCCTTAAACAGATCGCGCACACGGGATGCACCGACACCGACATACAACTCGATAAAATCAGAGCCGGCAAGTGAAAAAAACGGAACCTTTGCCTCCCCGGCAACCGCTTTGGCGAGCATCGTCTTGCCAGTACCCGGAGGTCCCACAAGAAGCGCTCCTTTCGGAAGCTTCGCACCGATCTTCACATATCTGCCTGGATTGTGCAGGAAATCAACTACCTCCTGCAGAGATTCCTTCGCCTCATCCTCCCCAGCGACATCCCGGAATGTGATCCCTGTCTCCTTCTGTACATACACTTTTGCGTTGCTCTTTCCCATGCTGAAGGCACCGCCCCCGCCTGCCATCTTCCTGAAGAGCAGGCTCAACAATCCCCACATCAGGAGAATCGGCACGATATAGTATAAAAGGGAGAGGATGATACCCGAACCGTCCGGAACCGTGCCGCGCACTTCCACCCCCGCGTCAAGCAGCCGCTGTGTGAGCGTCTCATCGTCCTCCACTTTGCCAGTGATATACGTCACCCTGACTGCGGAGGCGAGCAGATTGTTCGGACTCTGATCCTCCTGTGCGCTGGCCACCGGCGTGATCTCGATCTGGCTCGAATCGATCTTTACCGACTCCACCGTTCCGGCATCCACCATCTCGATAAACTTATTGTATGAGATCTCCACCGTCGTGGCTCCCGACACTGCACGCGTAAAATAGCTGATGCAGAGCAGTGACAGCACTGCTGCAGTGATCATAATGATGATACTCTGTTTTTTCGGGTCTCTTCCATTATTATTGTTGTTACCATTCCCACCGTTACTGCCGCTTCCCGGTCCTCCACCGTTCCGGCCGGAGTTGTCGTCATAATTATTGACCTGATTATTGTCCATTTTCGTGTGGTATCCTTTCTGAATTTATGTCGTAATCCATCTGTCGGATGTCATATTAACCGTAATTCTAATTATAGAGATTCAGGTGGTATAAATCAACATAATCTTTGTGATTTCTTTGTGAAATGTTTCTAAAAACTAAAGATGCGCTTTTTCCTCTTTCTTTACGTGCCCCTGTGCAAAAAAAGACCGGGAATCTATCCCGGCCTTCATAGACAATCGCCTCAGATTACTTCAGAGTAACCTTTGCTCCCTCTGCTTCAAGTTTTGCCTTGATCTCCTCAGCCTCAGCCTTGGATGCTGCCTCCTTAACGTTCTTAGGAGCGCTGTCAACAAGATCCTTCGCTTCCTTCAGACCAAGGCCTGTCGCCTCGCGTACGACCTTGATGACCTTAACCTTGTTAGGACCTACTTCTGTGAGCTCTACATCAAACTCGTCCTTCTCCTCAGCCGGCGCTGCACCGCTGTCTACTGCCATCACTACTGCACCTGCTGCTGCAGATACGCCAAACTCTTCCTCACAAGCCTTTACCAGATCATTTAACTCTAACACTGTAAGCTCTTTGATCGCTTCAATAAATTCTGCTGTTGTTAACTTTGCCATTATCGTTTCCCTCCATAGTCATATTTGTTGATATCATTTTCTAAATACTACTCAGCTGCCGGTGTCTCTGCTGCTGGTTCCGCCGCGGCTTCCTCTGCCTCCTTCGGAGCAGGCTCACAGCCATCTGCGCCGCCCTTCTCCGCAATCTGGTTAAGCACACGGGCGAAGTTCGTGATCGGGGACTGGATGCTTCCGAGGAACTTTGAAATAAGCTCGTCTCTTGAAGGAATCTTTGCGATCTCCGCCATTCCCTTTTCATCGTATACGATGCCCTCTACTACGCCTGCCTTAAGCTGGATCGCAGGACAGTCCTTCGCAAACTTGCTCAGGAGCCTTGCAGGAGCTGTCGCATCATCCTTGCAGACTGCGATCGCATTCGTCCCTTTAAGGCTTTCTGTCAGGCCTTCAAACTCAGTCCCCTTGAAAGCGCGTGTCATCAGTGTGTTCTTATATACCTTGTATGTGACACCCGCCTCGCGAAGCTGCTTGCGCAATTGTGTATCCTGTGCAACGGTGATACCGCTGTAGCTCACGATCACAACTGTGGCAGCATCCTTGACTGTAGCTGCGATTTCCTCTACGATAGGCTGTTTTAATTCAATCTTTGCCATTTTCTTACCTCCTTATAGATTTGATGCCGACAGGAGTTTCTGACATTCTCAATATATAAAAACCCCTTGTTCCCATATCTGCACAAAAAACAAGAGGTAAAAGCCATCATCAAAAAAACTCTTTCCTCGGTAGGCGTTACACTTACGCAAAAACATGATCTGATCATACCATGTATTTGCACCTACTGTCTTCGGCATGGTCTTGCAACCTTTAATACAATAGCACATCTTACATCCGGCTGTCAACCCCGATTTCATAAAAACTTTGTATTCTAACCACTGAAAGTCACATATCCCTCATCGTCGATGCTGACCCCTGGTGACAGTCCGCGCATATAGTTCAGAACCTCATCCTTCTCGGCGCCCTCGAGCTGCCTTGTACGGCAGTTCTCCTGCACGCACGGGATAAAGCGGAGATATTCCATGCCCTCCTTCCTGATCCCGACTTCGACGAGGCAGGTGTTCTGCGTCTTTGAATTGAACCAGTAATTTCCGAGGCTGTACACGACTGGAACGCCGGACTCGGAGTCAAGCTTCTGCAGGCAGTGCGGATGGTCTCCTATGATGAGGTCCACGCCCGCCTCCGCGTAAACCGGCGCCTGCTTATCCTGAAGCCAGTCTGTCTCCGCCTGGCTCTCCGTGCCCCAGTGAATATACAATATCACAAAATCACTGTTTTCCCCCGCCTCGGAGATAACCTCGAGAAGCGCCTCCGGATCCATGCACCGGAGTACCCCCGGGCTTGACGCAGTGGCCTCCTTCGTGTCCGGCACCGCATTGCGCTCGATCTGCGTCGCACTCACGACAGCGATCTTGACCCCGTTTGCAATAAAATACACAGGTTTCCGCGCCTCCTCGATATTCCTGCCCGCACCGACATAGGGGATCCCTGCCTCCTCGAGTGTGGCAAACGTATCGAGAAGCGCCTCCTCGCCAAAATCATAGGCATGATTGTTTGCAAGAGACACGATGTCGACACCGAGCAGCTCGTACATATCCACATTGGCGGGATTTGCCCGGAATGTAAATGTCTTTCCCTCCGTCGGCTCTCCTCTGGTCGAAAACGGAAATTCATTGTTGAGCATAAAAACATCCGCGCGGCGCATGCGTTCCAGCAGATCCGCCGAAAAGGTGTCATTGATATCGCTGCCCCGGGTCCTGTAATGAAACATCATGGCATACTCATCATCCAGCAGGATGTCTCCGGCAAATGCAAATGTGACGCGCTCGCTGTCCTCACAGTTTACGAGATAGACATTTTCTCCCTTTTGAAGCGCTTCATTATATAGCCTCTCATTTTCTGTCAGGATCTCTTCCTCCACGGGAACTGTCTGCCCTGCAGTGTCCGGCTCCTCTGCTGTCTCCTCCGCGTCCGCCTCTTCCTGCCCGGATCCATCATCATACTGCGCGAATCCTGAAAAATCAACCACCACCGGCGGTTTCTGCACAGAGTCTTCCCGCCTCGCAGCCACAGCCGAAAATGCCAGCATTGCAAGACTGCCCGTCACCAGCACGATGACCAGTGACGTGATAAACAGGGACATGTTCTTATTTTTCCTTCTCCGTCTTCTTTTCGCGGATTTCCTTCCAGTTTTTTTTCCAGCCAATTACTCACCTGCTTCTATATCATAAAAGGTCTCGTTCTGTTTCAAACGAGACCTTCATATAACTAATATATTGATCAGAACTTAGCAACACTAACCTTGACACCAGGTCCCATTGTCGACGAAAGCGTGATGCTTCTCAAGTACTGTCCCTTGAGTGTTGACGGCTTCGCCTTTACGATCGCTTCCAACAGGGTGTTGAGATTCTGTGTCAGCTGCTCCTCTGTGAAAGAAACCTTTCCAACCGGGCAGTGAATGATGTTTGTCTTGTCCAGCCTGTACTCAACTTTACCAGCCTTGATATCGTTGATCGCCTTTGTGACGTCCATCGTTACGGTGCCGGATTTCGGGTTCGGCATCAGACCCTTAGGTCCCAGGATCTTACCGAGACGTCCAACGATACCCATCATATCCGGCGTTGCGACCACGACATCGAAATCAAGCCATCCGTCATTCTGGATCTTCGGGATCAGCTCGTCTCCGCCAACATAATCCGCACCGGCTGCCTCTGCCTCTGCCACCTTG
This sequence comes from Lachnospiraceae bacterium, assembly GCA_009774375.1. Taxonomy (GTDB): domain Bacteria; phylum Bacillota; class Clostridia; order Lachnospirales; family Lachnospiraceae; genus COE1. The sequence goes on along the minus strand of VSNO01000107.1, from coordinate 2,365 downwards.
TCGCCCTTGGCGAAAACCAAAACCTTAACTGTCTTTCCTGTTCCGTTCGGAAGCACGACAGCGCCACGGATCTGCTGGTCCGCATGACGTCCGTCACATCCTGTTCTGATATGCACCTCCACCGTCTCATCAAACTTCGCGGAAGCAGTCTTCTTTGCCAATGCTACAGCATCCTCGAGTTCGTAAAATGTCGCGCGATCGACCAGCTTCGCGGATTCATTATATTTCTTACCATGTTTCATTCTTCTTCACCTCCGCTTAATCTTCTACCGTGATACCCATAGATCTTGCCGTACCTGCGATCATGCTCATGGCAGCCTCAAGGCTTGCCGCATTTAAGTCAGGCATCTTTATCTCGGCGATCTCCTGGATCTTTGCCTTTGAGATCTTAGCCACTTTTGTCTTGTTCGGCGCTGCTGAAGCGGACTTCAGGTTGCACGCCTTCTTTAACAGGACTGCTGCAGGCGGAGTCTTTGTGATGAAGCTGAAGCTTCTGTCTGCATATACTGTGATGACAACAGGAATGATCATACCTTCCTGATCTGCCGTTCTCGCGTTAAACTGTTTTGTGAACTCCACAATGTTTACGCCATGCTGTCCAAGAGCAGGTCCAACCGGTGGAGCCGGTGTTGCTTTTGCGGCAGGAATCTGTAATTTAATATATCCTTCTACTTTCTTTGCCATTTTAGGCACCTCCTAACTTATTCTCGGTCTTCTATCAGCAAAGACCGTTTTGTGGTTGTCTGGGCGGATAACCCTCCCACACGGACACAAGTCCGTCAATCATACTAACACTTTTACAGTGCTGTTGTCAATATCCTTTTTTGCCAATCTTAACTGAAATTCAGTCCCACATTTTCTTCACATCTGAAAAATTGATCTCAACCGGCGTCTCGCGGCCAAACATCTCTACATTGATCGTAAGTGTCTGTCTTGATGCGTCAATCTTCTGAACCGTACCGACAGTGTCCTTCCACACGCCCGCCGTGACGCTGATCACATCGCCTTCGGCAAATTCGACAGCAGTGTCGACACCGAAATCAAGCGCTTTGAGCTCTGCTTCCGTGAGCGGTACGGGTTTGCTTCCCGGTCCGACGAACCCGGTAACACCTCTTGTGTTCCTGACAACGTACCATGCATCATTGTTGTCTGCATCCATGTGCAGAAGCACATATCCCGGAAACATCTTTTTCTGCGATGTCTTCTCCACGCCGTTCTTGAGCTCCATGACATCCTGCAGGGGAACCCTCACCTCAAGGATCTCATTCTCGAGATGTCTGTTTTCGATCGCCTTCTCGATATTTGCCTTTACCTTATTCTCATACCCGGAATAGGTGTGGACTACATACCAGCCCATGCCCAGCCCGCTCTTGTTATCGCTGAGCGCAACCCTGCTGTGGGGCTCCTCCTCGACTGGTTCCTCCATAACAGGCTCTTCTGCTGCGGACACAGGTTCTGTCTCCTCAGAAGTCCACGCGGCAGCCTCGCCGTCCCCGGTCACCTCCGCCGCGTCATCAGGCTGTTCTTCATAAACGGCAGCCTCCTCCGCTTCCTCGGAAGTCTCCTTCGGTCTCTCCGGCATCTTCGGTGATACAGGAAGCCACTCCTGCATGTTTGGAGTAATGAGCTTTTTTGCTACTGCCCTCTTCTTTTCTTCCATAATAAATCGTCACCTCTTCTACACGCCTTTTACACGCCGATACTTGTCAAAAAGTTAATGCCGTACTGGATAAGGGTATCCAAAAAGGTAATGAGCAGTCCTACTACAACCGAAACACAGAGAACCGCTACGGACTGCTTCACAGTTTCCTTCTGGTCCGGCCAGGCGATCTTCTTAAATTCGGTTTTTACACTTTTCCAGAAGCTGTCCTTTTTCGCTTCCTTCTTCGCTGAATCTGCCATCACGTGCCTCCATTCCTATGATCCTTTCGATCCATCTGCCCACTTGATGCGATTGCTTATTTTGTTTCCTTGTGCAGTGTATGAGTCTTGCAGAATCTACAATACTTCTTGATCTCCATTCTGTCAGGATGAGTCTTTTTCTCCTTTGTCGTATTGTAATTGCGCTGTTTGCACTCCGTACATGCCAATGTAATCTTTGTACGCATAATTCCACCTCCGCTAGCGTTCTAAATTAAATCAATTATCCATTGTCCTAATCACGCAGGATGTCACGGGGCCTGTTTCAAAGCTCTCAAAATTGCATAAAAAAAAGACCTCATATTCATCTTGCTTTTCCAATATACCACATGGACCGCCCTGCGTCAATATTTATTTTGCATTGCAGAAACCCGTTTTTTATTTTGTGTCTATTTTTGTTTCCTGTCTCTTTTTCTCTTCTGTCGGTGGCGGGGTTTTGAGTGGG
>VSNO01000106.1 GCA_009774375.1 Lachnospiraceae bacterium | reverse complement strand
GCATTGTCACTATCAAGATAGCATCTTTTGATCTCCCCATCAATACCGGGAATAATATGAAGAATTCTCGTTTCGTCTTCAACAGATGTTTTTAATACGCTTCCGTCCTTAACCTTCGATGATAACTCCCAACACACAATATACCTAATGTTACTAAATGAATGATTAAACTCTGTTGCTCCAAATTGATACTTTAAGTCACTTGCTATTTCCAAGAATTCTGCTGATTCATTTACCTTTGGAATTATTTTTTCCCATTCCGCCATTTTTTCCTCCGTTTCTCACACAGCTTCTGTATTTCTGCTCACCTAATTATATCAAAATTATTTTATGTGCCATAATATACTTTTTTAATTCTTCAACCTTTCCCCAATATCAGATGCACTATATAATACTCTCATTACAATAACGCTCTCATTCTCAATCACATAGAAAACCGAATAATTATCTACCACCAACTGCCTTAACCCCATTGCCCGTTCTTGCTCCGATTCCATAAGTCTTACTTTTTCTGGAAACATTTTTAGCTCCTCGATAGCTTTCGCAATCCGATTATATTGTCCTATCGCATTTTCTGGTGCTTGGAGCTGTATCGCAATATAGTTATAGATTTCCTCCATATCCGCTAATGCCTTATCTGTGATCTGTACCTTATATTGCTTCATACTTAATGACTCTCCCTAAATTTCGCAAAGGCAGAAACAGCATCCTGCACCCTGCCAGCATGTATATCATCATATCCCTCTTGCAATTTCTTGTGAATTTCCTCTGCTGTCATCAAGTCTGCATTAAGAACAGCGGGAGCATTCGGCAATGTTACTGCAAAAGGGATTCCTCCTGTTAACGAAATTTGATTTAGATACATATCTATTGCTGTAGACATCGGAATGCCTAATCGCGTAAGCACATCTTCAGCACGTTGTTTTACTGTTGGATTTATTCTTAAGTTTAAGGTTGCTGTTTTTTCCATATCAAATCATCTCCTTTAGTTAAATTGTAACGCATTTGTCGTTACTCGTCAATGTGAATAATAAAATTATTCCACGTTTTCTGTTTTTTGGCAACATTTATTTTATCCAAATCATAATAATATAAATATGGCAGGTTATCTCATAGACCACCTGCCATATAAAATAATCTGTGTATAAATTTTCATCACTCGAACCCTGTCATGATCTGACAACTATTATCCACACACTTTCCACCGCTCTGATGGACGAATGAACAAAAACATGATATACTTTCCTTATCTGATCCATCAATCCAGTACAGCACCTGTTCTTTGCACAACACTGTACTAACACCACGTGAGGTACACCATGAACTACTCTGATATCTTAAGAAACGAATCATACCGCTTCCTGCAGTCCGACGAGCACCTCGGCAGGCATGTGATCCTGCTGGGACTTGCCGGGAGCTACTCCTACGGCACCAACAACGAAAACAGCGACATCGACGTGCGGGGCGTCACCCTGAACAGAAAGTCCGACCTGATCGGGCTGACAGGCTTTGAGCAGTACGTGGACACACAGACCGACACCACGATCTACAGCTTTATGAAGATGATCACACTGCTCCTCTCCTGCAATCCCAACACGGTCGAGCTCCTGGGACTGAATCCGGAGCATTACCTGTATCTGCACCCGCTCGGGCAGGAGCTGATCGACAACGCGCATCTGTTCCTGTCCAAGCGCGCGATCCACTCGTTTGGCGGATATGCGGACGCACAGCTGCGGCGTCTGCAGAACGCGCTGGCACGGGATTCCTATCCGCAGCGCGAGAAGGAACAGCACATCTTCAACTCCGTGAAGAATGCCATGTACGATTTCAGAAAACGATACGAGCCCTTTGAGAACGGCGCGATCCGCCTCTACACCGACAAGGCCGTCAACCCCGACTTTGAGACGGAGATCTTTGTGGACGCGAACCTGACGCACTACCCGCTGCGCGACTACAAGAATATCTGGAATGAGATGAACAACATCGTCAAGGACTACGACAAACTCGGAAAGCGCAACCGCAAGAAGGACGACAACCATCTGAACAAACACGCCATGCACCTGATCCGTCTCTTCATGATGGCGGTCGATATCCTGGAAAAAGGCGAGATCCGCACATACCGCCGGGAAGAGCAGCCGCTCCTGCTGCAGATCCGGGGCGGTGATTTTCAGAAGGATGACGGCACTTTCCGGGACGAATTTTATGAACTTTTAAGTGATTATGAGAAAAAACTGGACGACGCGGCAAAGAATACAGTGTTGCCCGACGAACCAGACATGAATCTCGTACAGGAGTACGTCATGTCCGTCAATGAAAAGGTAGTGCGCGACGAAAGGACAGGGTGCTATGAGATATCATGATTTTGAAGGCTCCATCGAGGAACTCGTTTTACTGAAATTAAAAGAGATCGAAGAAAAGGAACAGGTGACGATACTCCACGCTGTCGAGTCCGGCAGCCGCGCATGGGGATTCGCATCACCGGACAGCGACTACGATGTGCGCTTTATCTATGTGCGCAGCCAGAAGTATTATCTGGGACTGCAGCCCAGACAGGACTTTATCGACTGGGCGCTCGACGAGACGCTCGACATCAACGGTTGGGATCTGTCCAAGGCACTGCAGCACTTCCACAGATCCAACGCCACACTCTTCGAGTGGGCAAACTCGCCGATCGTCTACCGCACGACACCGGAGTGGACTCAGATCTACGCTGCGGCCGAAAAATATTTTTCCTGCAGATCCGCCATGTACCACTACTACGGCACTGCACGGAAAAATTACCACGCACATCTCACCGATGCCCTCGTGAAATACAAGAAATACTTCTATGTGCTGCGCCCGATCCTGGCGTGCAGATGGATCGAGAACAAAGCCTGCCCGCCGCCTGTTTTGTTCACGGCGCTCGCCGCCGAAACGCTGGAGGACGATATGAGAGCTGCCATAAACCAGCTTGTGGAAAAAAAAAAACAGATGACCGAATCCGAGAAAGCGCCCCGGATCGATCATCTGAATACATACATCGAAAAACAGCTCGCATATTTTAAGACAGCCATCGATGCGATGGCTGACGACCGCACCGCGGACTGGGAGGCATTGAACGAAGTTTTTTTCAGGACATTATAAGACATTGCCCCTATTTTATTTCTGATACTTATTCCCCACAAAGAGCTGCACCTCATAAGGCCGGAGCAGTTCCTCCCTCTCGCCCTCGAGCATCGTGTACATGCCATGCAGGTGGTAGACCTGTTCATCGCCTGTATGGTTGATGACAAACAGCCATACCTTGTCGTCGCTCTCGCGCGTCATCATCTCCACACCGTCGCCCGCCGTGCCCAGTGTCTCCACTTCACAGACGCCAGTGATATAGGTCATGATGTCCTCCATCAGCTCCTCTCCCGGCTCCGTGCCGATATACCACGCGATCCCATTTCCATATCGGTTCTCTGTGACTGCCGGAGTCTGCCTGTAGAATCCTGTCGAGTACTCCGCGATCTGGCTTGCGCCCTTAAGCTCTATGATATCGCACCATTTTTCGATCACATACTCTTTCTTGCCGTAGAGCACGCCGCCCGTCGTCCCGATCAGGCAGTCGTACTCCGGCACCTCGATGCCGCACAGCTCGCCAAGCCGCCCCGGAAGCTCCCTGTCCGTCATGCACAGATTGTTTGTATCCTTCACGCCGGTGCGCATCGTCAGGACCAGGTGCCCGCCGTCTGCCACATAATCCATGTAGTGCTGCTCAAGCTCGGGCGTCATCAGATACTGGAGCGGTGCGATGACGAGTTTGTACTTCGATATGTCGTCCATGTCCTGCACAAAATCCACGGGGATCTTCCTATCATACAAAGCCTTATAGTACTTCTGAAGCTGGTCGACGTATCGAAGCTCCGGGTGATTGGGCTGTATGTCAAAAGCATAATTCTGCCGGAAACTGTGCACGATCGCGACCTGCGGATCGGGCATCGTCCCCTCAAGATCATCCATATATCGTGCGAACGTCTGCGTCAGCTTCTGCGCCTCATAGTACGTCCTGCCCGGTCTGCCGCTGTGTCCCAGGATCCCGTGCCAGTACTGTTCCGTGCCCATCGCGCATGTCCGCCAGCGGAAGAATACGACCGCGTCCGCGCCGTGTGCGACGGACTGCATCGCCCACGCTGACATCTGTCCCGGCTCCAGCGCCCTGCCCATGATCTCCCAGCCCGCCATGCCCGCCTGCTGCTCCATCATCCAGAACGGCTTCTTCTTGTAGCCGCGCACGACATCATGACACGCGGCGATCTCATTCTCCGGCTGGTGCGGCTGCTTCTGCCAGTGCCCCGCCGGGTAGATATCATTGGACACAAAGTCCAGCAGCGTGCCCAGGTCATAGTAGTCGACTTTGTTGTCAAAGCACATATAGTTGTGCGTGATAAAGTGGTTCGGACACTTCTCACGGATGATGTCCGCCTGCCAGCTGGCAAAGTTCACGATCAGATCCGAACAGTAGCACTTCCAGTCGAGCATCGCTGACGGATTCTCACCTGCCGCCGTGATCAGCGGTGTCCCGATCTGGCTGAAGTCGTTGTACCCCTGACTCCAGAACGCAGTCCCCCACGCGTCATTCAGCGCCTCGATCGTACCGTATTTCCGCTTTAGCCACTTCTGGTAAAACTGTCTGCAGGAGCTGCACATACACAGCTCGCCATGCGAATTGCCAAGCTCGTTATCGATCTGCCAGCCGATCACACCCGGATTGTCCGCAAAATGCTCCGCAAACTTTGACACGAAGCGTTTGATATGCCCATAGTAGACCGGATTGGACTGGCAGTCATGATGACGCCCGCCAAAGAACCTGCGCCTTCCCTCCCTGTCGATTGGCTGTATCTCCGGATTTTTGCGCACGATCCACGCCGGGGGCGCCGCCGTCGGCGTACCCAGGATCGTCTTGATCCCATAGCTGTCAAGGAGCGCGACCGCCTCCTCGAGCCACTCAAAGTGAAACTCGCCCGGCGCCGGCTCCATCTTGAACCACGAGAACTCCGCCATGCGCACGACCTGCACGCCCATCTCCTTCATCAGCTTCGCATCCGTCTCCCAGCGCTCCCTCGGCCAGTGCTCCGGATAATAGTCCACACCAAAATGAATACCCATATCTGATACCTCCACATTTGTTCCCCTGATCGATCTTATCATTGAAACTGTTATCTACATTATAAATAATGTTCCCCAAAACAGCAATCGTTTTTCAAGCATTACAAATCAAAGCAGAAGCGGTTTCATGTCTTTGAGTATCGTCACTTCCTCATCCGGTCCTAACCGGTCACAGAGCATGGTCGAGCGGGGATCATATTTTGCCATGTTCCTGCGGACACTCTCAGGGCTGTGATTGGCATAACAGTAGACGCACCCATTGGCGCAGGTATTGTGCGTCCCGGCTTCCCTGCTCGCCATACACCTGCAGGCCGCCCGCTGTCCCGAATCCTTAAGATTCTTTTTCGTATTTTTGATCTTACCTCCTGTCAGCCGCTCCACCAGCGCTTTGTCGATACAGGCATTGTGCTCTATGCCCAGCGCTTCCAGATCAATGGTCTCCGCACACGTCGCTGCAGTCATATGATTTTCCTGAGCGATATCCCGAATCTGTACCGCGATCGAGCGCATCTCGTCCCCGGACAGATCCCGAACGCCCAGCTTCCGCATCGCGGTCCTGTTTTTGCCATACAGGTCCACGAAGCTGAAAACGCATTTTTCTGTGTATCCGTTCAGTGCCTTCGCGATCTCCGCAATCGCTTTGATATGATACGCCGCACTGTACCGGTCACTGACCAGGATCGGGTCATACCGCCATATCACCCTCTCCGGGCCGATCCTGTCTGACAGCTCCTGAAAGGCGGGAATCAGCTCCTTCCTCTTGTCAGGCAGATTCGTTTCAATATCCCTGCCGTATCCGGTCAATGTAAACTGGAAATAATAGCAATACTTCCGCAGCCCGTCCAATTTCGGAAGCATCGGTATCGGATTCTTTGTCCAGAACACAATGCAGTCCACAAGTTCGGGCGAGAGCGGAAGTCTGCTGACCTGTCTGTTATTCATCGGATTCCTGACGTCCAGGAACCCTTCCTTTATTCTATTCAGAAACCATTCCGAATAGAATGCCGGAATGTCTGTCCTGCGGCTCGCGCTGATGATCATTGTCAATCCCTCACATAAGTTCTATATTATCACATATACAAAGCATCGCCGTGGCGACAAAGCTTCCTGACCACACCTCGCAGTCAAACGAGCCGTTGTATCTCTGCACCACCTGCCGGACGCGCTTTAACCCCCATCCGTGCAGCAGCCTGTCCTGCTTCGCCGTGCAGAAGAGCCCCCGCTTCCTCTCTGGCTCCCGCCCGCACGGATTTGCGACGCGGATCATGACAAAGTGATGAATGTACCGTATGGAAACATCGATCGTCGCAGGCACGCTTTGCTCCCGCCCGACAGACTCGATCGCATTGTCGATCAGATTCGTCAGGATCGTGCAGAAATCGTCGCCCGCGATCCCTGTGTTCACAGGGAGCTGCGCGTTGATATCCAGGGTGCACCCCCTCTCCTGCGCGAGCCGCTTCTTATCATTGAGGACTGCATCGACAATGCCCACACCCGTCCACAAAATACCGGACAACTGCTCAAACGGTCTGCTGATCCGCGTGATATACTCCTGAATCTCCTGGCATCTCCCCTCGCCTGCCAGATAGTAGATCGCCTGCAGATGATTGTCCATATCATGAAAAAGCATCGCATGCTCTGACCATGTCTGCTGCAGCCGCTCATACTGCTCACCCAGCATCTTCACTTTCTGCGTTTCCCTTTTCAACATCTCTCTCCTGCGCACAACCCATTCCTCCATCCCCCACGGCTCCTGCTGCGGGGATCGCGGATCTGCCATTGTCTCCTCACATATGCCGCTTCCAGAATTCCAGCAGCCGTGTTTTTAAGCCCTGCATCCTCGATTGGCTCACCGCAAGCCGTGTGCCGTCTTTCATGACGCAGCAGCCCTCCTGTATGCCCATAATACAGGATAGATTGACGATACACCCTCTGTCTATGAACATAAATTCCTTTTCATCCAGCCCGTCATAGACCTGCTGCAACGTTTTTCGCACATGAAATCTGGCACCTCCAGGCTCATTCATTTCTGCCATATCCGTGACCAGCACGGCGTTCTTCCCCTCGTGCGTGATGTAGAGCAGATTTTTGAGCGGCACCCGCTCCAGACGGTTTTTGTTCTGAATGACATAACTCTCCCGCAGCTGCACCTCCACCATCGCAGCCGCGTCCAGCAAGGCGTGCTGCAGACGGTTTTCAAGATCCCTCTTGGGTATATAACGGAACACCGACAGTTCATAGGCGTCGAGCACATATTCCATATGGGACGTGATAAATATGACCAGCACCTCCGGCAGCACTTTCCTGATGCGCCCTGCCAGCTCCATGCCATCCATCTGCGGCATCTCGATGTCCAGAAGCACCAGGTCAAACCGGCCGCCGTCCTCGATCTCATACAATAGCTGCTGCCCGTTCGCAAAAGTATCCACCCTGGCAAAAATCTGGTTCCCGGCATAGCACGCCTGGACAAACTGATTCAGTTTTTCGAGCAGAACTGTCTCGTCATCGCAGATCCCAACCCTGACCATATTGTCCCCCAATCCTGTTTTTTGAATCAACCGGCTGTTTCTATTATAAAGAATGTTCCGCAAAACAGCAATGACTTTTCAAAGACAAAAAAGGGAGATTGGAGGACACATTGAATTTTCGCATATTAATCCTGTATACTATTTAACAGGTAAACCAACGATCAGAAAGGCAGGTCTCCCAATATGAAAAAACAGGGCACGATCCATCAGGCAGTCAGCAACAACCTCTATATCATGCAGTTTGCATGGCGCTTATCGCCCCGGCGCGTTCTTTTTTCCGGTGTCTATTACGGGCTCGGGCAGTTTGAATACCTGTTTTTCTCCGGGTATTTTATCAAAAAAGTGCTCTCACTCATCGAGACAGGCACCAGCTTTCCGGATGTCCTTCTTTTTCTGGGATTTACAGCGGGACTTTTCCTTGCCGTCGTCCTCTTTAACAGCTGGTATGAGAACCTGCTCGTTCCGGTCACCGATGTGGAGCTCTATCACGGATTGTGCCACACCTTGTACGAGAAGGCAGGAAATGCCGACCTCTCCTGCTTTGAGGACAGCGACTTTTACAACCGCTATATGATGGCGATGACCGACAGCGACCAGCGCCTGATCAGGACGATCGATAACCTCTGGCAGATCCTTCTCGGTGCCGCCGCCGTCGCCGTGTCATGGGTCATGATGTTCCGCATAGACCCCCTCGTGATCCTGTTTGTGCTCGCGCCGGTCATCGGCAACTTCGTATTTGCCGAGTCCCTGAACAGGCTGTCCTACCGCATCTATGAAGAATCCGTCATCTACCGCCGCATCGCAGACTACGTAAACCGCGTGCTGCATCTCTCCGACTATGTCAAAGAACTGCGCATGACAAATATCTATCACGTCATGGAGAGAAAGCAGAAGGATGCGGAGAAAGGCATCACTTCTACGATGGACAAATATGCGCGGAAAAGCATTCTGCTGGGATGGGGATATCTGTATTTCACCTTTGTCATCATCTTTGAGGGCGTCATCTTTTACGGCGCTTACAGGACCATCGCCGCAAAGACAATGCCGTTGTCCGATTTTGCCGTGCTCACCACACTGATGACCTCCGTCTCATGGATTCTGATCGACTATACCAAGGCGCTGCTCGAAAGCATGAAAAACAGCCTTTACATCCAAAACCTGCGCGAATTTCTGGCTTTCGATCCCGCCATTCCCGAGGACCATGACGGACTGATGCCCACACAGCCCATACAGAGCATCGAATTTCGCAATGTGAGCTTTGTCTATCCATCCGGAAAAACCGCGCTCAAGGACATCAGTTTCTCACTGCATGCCAGCGAACGCTGCGCACTCGTGGGCTACAACGGCGCAGGAAAGACGACCCTTATCAAGCTGCTGATGCGCCTCTATGATCCCACAGAGGGGACGGTTCTCGTAAACGGCATTGATATCCGGAAATATAATCTCAAAGCTTACCGCAGCCTGTTCTCCGCCGCGTTTCAGGACGGAAAGATCTTCGCCAGGAGCATCCGGGACAATATCACCATGGGACAGAGGCCCGAAAATGATCTCCTGATCCGCAGTGCGCTGGAAAAGGCAGATATCTTATCCACAATAGAATCTCTCCCCGGATCCCTGGACACGATCCTGACGCGTGAATTTGCGGAGGACGGCGTCATCCTCTCCGGCGGGCAGATCCAGAAATTAACAGCTGCCAGAGCTTTTTACCAGAATGCCCCTGTCTGTGTCTTTGATGAGCCGTCGAGCGCACTGGACCCGATCGCGGAACACGCGCTGATGGAAAACATCAAAAAAGACAACGCAGGAAAACTGCTGCTGCTCATCTCCCACCGCCTGTCATCGATCCAGGATATGGAAAAGATCATCGTCCTGAAAAACGGACATATCTCCGAACAGGGCACACACGCCGAACTGATGGCACAAAGCGGTGAATACGCCGCGCTGTACCATATGCAGGCCGAAAAATACAGAACCGAAAAGGCATTTCAAAATCCCATAGGAGGACCGGAATCATGAAAAAGCATCCTGCAGATCTGTTATGGCTGATACGCTTTTGTATCCGCACATCGCCAAAACTGTTTTTCTTTAATATTTTTGCCTGTGTGGAGCAGAGCCTGTTTGTTTTCTTTGAGTACACCATATGGATCGGATACAACCTCAATGCCGCTGAGAACGGCGCCCCGTTTTCGCAGGTAACGCTCCTGACGATGGGCGTATTTGCACTGTTCCTCATCCATCAGTTCATCGACAGCATTTACTTTCAATGGTCTTTTGAGCGCATCAAACCCACACTGACGTTCCAGCTGCGCAGGCAGATTTATGAAAAAGCCTGCTCTGTGGATCTGTCCTGCTACGATGACACGGACTTTTACAACGACTTCGTGCTGTCAACCACACAGACAGATGAATGCATCGAACGTTTTCTGAATGACGGCAGGGATTTTCTGTTTGAGCTGGTCAATGTCGCCGCGTATTTTTCCTACCTGCTCGCCATCGACCGGATCGGACTGCTGCTCGCTGTCCTCTGCGGTGTGGTCAACTACTGTTCAAGTCAAAAATATGCCATGCTTGAAAAAGATGCCAGGTTGTGCAAGACCCCTCTTGAGCGCGAGCGCGCCTATCAGCACCGGGTATTTTATCTGCAGGATTACGCCAAGGAACTGCGGCTCCACCCTGATATGCGCAGCCAGCTGTCCAGGGATTTCGACCGCTGCAGCCAGGAACTGAACACCGTCAATCACAAATACGGACTGAAACTTTGGCTGTATGGATTCTTAAAAGGTTACATGCCTGTCTATTTCATGCTTTATGCCATCTACCTGCCCTACCTGCTCTACAAGGCGATGGTGGCGCACACGCTCTCCCTCAGCGCGATGGTCATCCTGTTAGCGGCCGTCCGGAGAATGATCAAGCGCGGCGGGGCACTGGTCGGCCGGCTGCCGCGGTTTGCCTACATCGGCACCTTTATCGAAAAAATACGCTGCTTTCTCGCCTATGAGCCCAGGATCATCAGCGGCGAAAAGGATGTGAAGGACGATTGGAACCGTCTCACCCTCTCGCATGTCAGTTTTTCATATCAAAACGGCAGCCACAGCCCCCATGCCCGGGAAATCCTCCGCGATATCAGCCTTGAGATCAACCATGGACAGAAGATCGCACTGGTCGGCTACAATGGCGCCGGAAAGACAACTCTCGTCAAACTGCTGATGCGCTTTTACGATCCGGACAGCGGTGTGATCCTGCGAAACGGCACAGACATCCGCACCCTGAAGCTCGACGCTTACCGCAGGGAGATCGGCGCTGTCTTTCAGGATTACAGGATTTATGCCGCCACCCTGCGCGAGAATGTCGTCATGGACTTGTGTACCCTGGAACGCGAGGAGACCTACGCGGTAGAACATGCTCTTCACCGCGCAAAATTGAACCTCGCCGCCCAAAAACTCAAATACCAGATCGAGACGCCGCTCACCACGGAGTTTGAGAAGGACGGCATCGATCTCTCCGGCGGTGAGAGCCAGAAAGTCGCCATCGCAAGGACGCTGTACCGCTCCCACGAGCTGATCATCATGGACGAGCCGTCGAGCGCTCTCGATCCCGCGTCAGAATACCAGTTAAATCAAGAATTAAAACAGCTTGCGGAAGATAAGACCGTCATCTTCATATCACACCGGCTCGCCACTGCCAGGGATGCAGACTGTATCTACATGATGAAAGAAGGGCGTATCGTGGAACACGGAACGCATGAACAGCTGCTCGATCTGGACGGCGAGTACTGTAAGATGTGGAATCTGCAGGCACAGGCATATCAGCAGGACTGACAGCTGTCCATGCATTTCAAAAAGGCGCAAGGTTTTCAACAGTTGAAAGCCTTACGCCTTTTTATGCACACGGGCACCCAAAGAAAGATTGTCAGCATGCGCTGACGGGTGCCCAGCGCACGAGCAGGGGAAGAGGACTCTTCCCTGCTCGATTGTCCTATATCCTGCTGACCAGGCTCTCCACAAGCTTTGCACAGTGTGCCGCAGCTGCGCGCTCAAATTCAGGATAATCCATGTGCGCGCTTCCGTCCGCCTTGTCCGAGATCGCGCGCAGCACCACATATGGGATCCCGTTCAGGAATGCCGCGTGGGCGATCGCAGCTCCCTCCATCTCCGCACAGGAGCCGTCGAACCGGCTGATCAGCCTGTCCTTCACCGCGCCGTCTGATATAAACTGGTCACCGCTGACCACACGTCCCTCGTACACGCCGATCTCCGGATTCACTTCCCTGCAGACAGCGATCGCCGCCTCTGCCAGCTTCCTGTCCGCCTTGAAGAACGAAGTCTCCATCTGCGGGATGATTCCCGGCTCATAGCCGAGCGCACTGACATCCATGTCATGTTCGCATGCGTCCGTAGATACAACGATGTCACCGATATTGATCTCCGCGCGCAGGGAACCTGCTACCCCCGTGTTGATCACTGCATCAACGCCGAACACATCTGCCAGGATCTGCACACAGATTCCGGCGTTGACTTTTCCGATGCCGCACTGTACGATGACCACATCCTTTCCGTTCAGAACACCCTCATGAAATTTCATGCCGGCTTTTTCTACGACGTTCTTTACCTGCATTTTTGACTTCAACTCCGCCACCTCGAGCTCCATCGCTCCGATGATACCTACTTTGTTCATTGTGTTGTCTTCCTTTCCTTATTTGATTTATTTCCAAAATCATTCCTCGACGCTTTGATGTACCGCATCCGTTCCGACTCAGATCATTCCGGCCGCCATCGAAGAAATATCCTGCGCAAGCTGCGATCCCTTTGACTTTTAACAGATCATACATGGGTCTGATTTTGCGTTCCAAGCTCCTTGCGCATTACTTTCACATATTGCAGATCCGCAGCTTCCTTGAAACCATTCCGCCCATACATTCCAGAAGTCCCATGATACTGAAATTCCAACTGATCGTCCGCAAACGGATACGCCTCGACATATGCGTATCCTTCCTGCGCCGCGTCCTCACACACCCGTTTCAGCAGGCTCTGTGCAACGCCTTTTCCCCGATAATCCGGGGCGATCAGGAAGCAGAAGACTGCCTTTACCCGGATATCTTCCGCCTCGTCCGCCTGATAACCGATCTTCCGGAACATCTCAGTCAGATATCGGTAATTCTTCCGTTCGTTGACATTGCACCAGCCGATCACTTTGTCTGCCCTATAGGCAAGATACCCCTGCATCTCCCCCGCCTGGATCAATTCAACAGCTTTTTCCCTGCGCTCCTTCACATCTGTCCATTCCTCCTGTGTCTTCGGATCCAGATGCCCTTCCAGACAATAGCAAAATGCCCAGTCCTGATGATCCTGAAATGCTATGTTATCAAAAAAATACAGCCAGTCTCCGCACAGCTTTGGTTCCAACCGCCGTATTACCACTTCCTGTTCCATCATCCTCCAATGTACCTCCTTCCAGATTCTGCAGATCTACTTCATTATAATTGATTTTCAGGATAAATACAATGTAGAAAAATTTCAGGATTTTCATGCTAACAGATGTACACATTCTCTTTTCATAGTATAATAGTATCCATCGAGCTGGGAAGAGAAACCTTCCTAATAAAATGCGACAGGAGCGGAATATGGGAACAACAGAATTGATATCACTGCAGCTGAGAATGTTTCTGATCATGCTGACAGGGCTTTTTTTTCGGCGGAAAAACCTGATCTCGGCGGAGGGCAAAAAAAATCTCACCGATCTGGTGATCTATCTCATCTTACCCTGCAACATCGTGAAATCCTTTATGATCACGTTTGACGGGAATACCTTAAAAAAATTCGGAACCGTTTTTCTGGTCTCTGTGCTGATCCAGGTGGTCTGCGCCCTGTTTGCAAGACTGTTCTACAACCGCATGGCACCGGGACACAGAAAAGTCATGCAGTATGCCACTGTGGCGTCCAATGCCGGATTTCTGGGCAATCCTGTGGCGGAGGGTGTGTTCGGCAGCGTGGGACTCGCGCTCGCATCCGTCTATCTGATCCCCCAGCGCATCGTCATGTGGTCCGCGGGCGTGTCCTATTTTACAGCGGACAGCGAAACTCCCGGATCTGCCAGGACGACTTCATGGAATGCCCGCATGCATATGCTCAGGCGGATCATCACTCACCCCTGCATCATTGCAGTTGCCGTGGGGCTGGTGTTCATGCTGGGACAGGTGCAGCTGCCTTCTTTTCTTGACGCGGCACTCAGGGATATCGGAAACTGCAACACAGCCATGTCCATGCTCGTCATCGGCACGATCCTCGCGGACGTAAGCCCCCGGGATATGCTGGACGGATCGATCTTCCTCTTCTCGGGTCTGAGACTGATCCTGATCCCGCTGCTTGTCCATGCAGGCTGCCTCTTCTGTGCCGTCGATCCGCTTGTGACAGGCGTGTCCGTTCTGCTTGCGGCGATGCCGGCGGCAAGCACCACAGCGATCCTCGCCGCCAAGTATGACGGAGACGCCGCTTATGCAAGCAAATGCGTCGTCACCACCACTGTACTCTCCCTGCTGACAACCCCAGTGTGGAGCATGATCCTGCTGCGGGCAATTTGAAAACGGGAGCCTAGTACAGCGAAAATTAAGTTTCTGGTACATTGACGCAGAATGATTGTTTCAGATGCAAGGCGGAGGAATGAGTCGTATCGGTGGCTACGGCGATTGACGACAACGCCGCAGATGAACAATCAGGCAAGTCAAGGTGCCGGTTACTTAATATTCGTTGTACTATACCGCCTGCCCAAACTGCGTGCAGAGAAAACGGCTGACTGCCTCCAGCAGATCCTCTGCGTCGTCCGCCTGGATATTCAGATTCATGACGCGGTTGAAACCAAGCGCCAGCATTCCGAGAACGGATTTTGCATCCATGGTCTCCCTGCCCAGGGAGACCTCCACAGCATATGGATACCGCTCAACCGTATCCACGAATTCCATGACTTCTTTCTGATCTCTCAAGATAACATTCCTACTGATCATTTTTTCATACCCCTCATCTTCTGACCAAATTTTATTTCCATGTATCTGTCATCAATTCAGTTCGAACAGCTTCGCCCCATGCGACGGCACAGTATCCGCGAGCACATTTTCATATATTGCCGTCTCCTTCCGGCTCCAAAGTTCCTTCGCGCTGCCGCCATCCACCGCCGCATCCGCGAACTGCTCCACTTCTTTCAGGTCACATCTCATTTCCTGTTCCGTATCCCTGAAATTGAAGAATGCAATATATTTCTCACCTGTCGCGCGGTTCATGCAGCTCCAAACCGCGTGATCCTCATCTTTCTCAAACTGCCGTCCGACATACTCGTTGGAAACGAGTCTGAGGATATCCTTTCTGGTCAGTAGGTCCAATGTCCAGTCGTCCAGCAATGTCAGCTCCGCACCGATCATCAGCGGGGAGCCAAAGACGCACCACAGTGTCATCATCGTGATCTGCTCATCTTTCGTGAAATTCGTATTCCATTCCGCCTTGCCAAAGCCTTTGCCAAGCTTTCCGAGCGGAAGCATGTCACAGTCTGGATAAGAGCCCTCCGCAACGTGATCCTGCCACAGCTCGCAGCGGTCAAACATATTCCGCAGCAGATCCCAGTTATCCCAGAAATCATCAGTAATGCGCCACATATTGGCATACTTTTCATAATGCCATGCCTTCTCGATCAGCGCCGGTCCCGGGGAAAGCGACAGTACGATATCCCTTCCGGATTTCTGAATCGCGCGCTGCAGCATTTCCACCTCATGCGCTGCCGAGTAAGGATTGTGCGGATATACATTGGTATTGCAGATATCATCGCACTTGATATAGTCCACACCCCACTCCGCATAAAGACTGATGATCGAATCATAGTACGCCTGCGCGCCTTCCACATCTTTGCGCACCCCGTACATATCAGGATTCCACCCGCAGATCGAGCACGGATCTGCGATCTCATTTGCAGTGATATTCGTCCCGAGTACCGGCATATGCTCATGCGCCGCTTTCCTGGGGATCCCGCGCATGATATGGATGCCGAATTTCAATCCGAGATCATGTACGTACGCTGCCAGCGGCGCAAAGCCTTTTCCGCCTGCGGCAGACGGAAATCTGTTCACTGCCGGAAGCAGCCTGCCGTACTCGTCGATCTCCTCATCGCCAAACGGGATATACTGGTACTTGTCCCGCATCATGCCGGCGTCCTTTGCGTACCACTCGATATCCACCACGATGTACTCCCAGCCCGCGACTTTCATGTGCGCCGCCATATAATCCGCGTTGGCTTTTACCTGCGCCTCGGTGACAGTCGTGTCATAATAATCATAACTGTTCCAGCCCATCGGCGCCTTTTTCATCCGATATTTCATTGTCGTGTCCTCTTTTCTTATTTTCATTGATGTAACCCTGATGTCCCGAAACCCGTTTCACAAATCAATATAATCTTCTTTGTCTGCTTTGTCAATATTTAGGGAAAGATATTTAAACTCTTTTTTCCCCTCAACTGTTGTACGGTTGAGTTTAGCTAAAACCTTATTATAAATCAAAACGGAAAATTATCGGAAAGGATTAAAACAGATATGATATTTTAAACGATGTGCAGCGGGAGCAGATGAATAATACATGGTCGAGTAGACATTCCCCTTACGGGGAATGCCCCTCTGCAGAACCGGACGTGCGGCTTTTCCGCATCCGGCTCTTTGCAAAGTTAATTATTCAACAACTATCACCCATAGATACTAACATATATTTTCGGGCGAGCCAGGGGATAGTCTTTTAACATTGCATTAAACGCCTCCCATGTATAACTTTTCTTC
>VSNO01000105.1 GCA_009774375.1 Lachnospiraceae bacterium | reverse complement strand
ACGACCGACCCGAATGTGGGTGTTGTGACAGCGCCGGACGAGCGTATCAGGGTTCTTTGTGCGCTGTATCACACAACGACGGTGACGCCGGCGGTGATCGAGTTTGTCGATATCGCAGGACTTGTGAAGGGCGCCTCCAAGGGAGAGGGACTTGGGAACCAGTTCCTTGCAAATATCCGGGAGGTCGACGCGATCGTCCATGTGGTGCGGTGTTTTGAGGACTCGAATATCGTCCATGTCGACGGCAGCATCGATCCGCTGAGGGATATCGAGACGATCAATCTGGAGCTGATCTTCTCTGATATCGAGATCCTGGAGAGGCGCATCGCAAAGGTGTCGAGAGGTGCAAAAAATGACAAGGCGCAGGCGAAGGAACTCGCGCTTGCCGAGCGCATCAAGGCGCACCTTGAAGAAGGAAAGCTGGCAAAAAGCTTTGTGACAGAAGACGATGAGGAGATTTTGTGGAGAAATGGGTATAATCTATTGACAGACAAGCCTGTTATCTTTGCCGCAAACGTGCTGGAGGATGATCTGGCGGATGACGGTGCGGACAATGAGGGCGTGAAAGCAGTCCGGGACTATGCGGCTGGGGAAGGTTTTGAGGTCTTTGTGATCTGCGCCCAGATCGAGCAGGAGATCGCGGAGCTTGACGATGACGAGAAGGCTATGTTCCTGGAGGATCTGGGACTAAAGGAATCCGGACTGGATAAACTGATCGCAGCGAGTTATCGCCTGTTAGGGCTCATCAGCTTCCTCACGGCGGGGGAGGATGAGTGCCGCGCGTGGACGATCAGGGTTGGCACGAAGGCGCCGCAGGCAGCAGGCAGGATCCACACAGATTTTGAGCGCGGTTTTATCCGCGCTGAGGTCGTCAATTATAAGGATCTGCTGGAAAATGGTTCCCTGGCGGCAGCGAGGGACAAGGGACTTGTCGGGCTGGAAGGCAAGGACTATGTTGTAAAAGACGGAGATGTGATCCTGTTCCGCTTCAATGTATAAAGTGCGGGGATATTTGGGAATACAGGGGCACGGTTCTTTG
Source organism: Lachnospiraceae bacterium (assembly GCA_009774375.1). GTDB lineage: Bacteria > Bacillota > Clostridia > Lachnospirales > Lachnospiraceae > COE1. The sequence goes on along the minus strand of VSNO01000105.1, from coordinate 15,434 downwards.
GAATGTTTAGATTAGAATAAGGTAGGTAAAAAATATGCCTGATACAATGGGAGTCAACGATATCGCTTTCCCACATCTTGGAATTTATCTGGAAAACTTGCCGAAAAGTTTTTCAGTGTTTGGATTTGAGATCGCATTTTACGGAGTGATCATCGGCATCGGTGTCATACTCGGCGTGATGATGGCGGAGCGCATGGCGAAAGCGGAGGGGATGGATACAGATATTATATGGGATTTTGGCATTTATGCGGTCATCTTTTCTGTGATCGGGGCGAGGATCTATTATGTCATTTTCTCATGGGATCAGTACAGGAATGATCTATGGAGTATCTTCAACCTCCGGCGGGGCGGTCTTGCCATATACGGTGCAGTGATCGCAGCATTTGCCACTCTTTTTGTATACAGCAGGATAAAAAAACTGTCGCCCTACCAGATCGGCGATTGTGGCGTGTATGGTCTGATCCTCGGACAGATCATAGGGCGTTGGGGAAATTTCTTTAACAGGGAGGTGTTTGGCGGGTATACGGACACCTTGTTTGCCATGCGTCTTCCTGTGGATGCGGTGCGTCCGTGGGATATCACGCAGTCGCAGCTTGACGGTATGGCATTGATGGGGGATGTGAATTTCATACAGGTGCATCCTACATTTTTGTATGAGGGTGCCTGGAATCTGTTGATACTGGCGATCATGCTCCTGTATCACGGACGGAAAAAATATCATGGACAGATGTGTCTGTTTTATCTGGGGGGATACGGTATCGGACGATTTGTGATCGAGGGTATCAGGACAGACCGGCTCCTGATACCGGGCACACAGGTCGCCGTGTCGCAGCTGCTCGGTCTGCTGCTGTTCGTTTTCTCGGTTGTACTGAATACAGTTATAAGGATCCGCATGGCAAAAACACTCGATCGTACAGGGAAGGAGGACAAGTTTTAATGACAAAAGACAAAATTGAGAAGTTGATATCACAGCTCACCTTACAGGAAAAGGTCGGTATGATCCACGGGAATGGTTTTTTTGTGACAAAGGGCGTAGAGCGGCTGGGAATTCCGCCGTTCAGGACTTCGGATGGACCAAGGGGTGTTCGGAAGGACTTTGAGAACGATGCGTGGAAGGATATCGGGCTCAGCTATGACTATGTGTCTTATCTTCCCTGCAATTCGGCGCTTGCGGCGACCTGGAACCGGGCGCTTTCCCATGCGGCGGGCAAGCTACTCGGCAAGGAGGCGAGAGGACGGGGGAAGGACATGATCCTGGCGCCGGGGATCAATATCATGCGCACGCCGCTGTGCGGGCGGAGCTTTGAGTATATGGGCGAGGATCCGTATCTTGTCTCGGAGATGGTCGTGCCGCTCATACAGGGAATAGAGGAGAATGACGTCGCTGCGTGTGTCAAGCATTTTGCAGTGAACAATCAGGAGACGAGACGCCTTGACGTGGATGTGGATGTGAGTGAGCGGGCACTGCGTGAGATCTATCTGCCAGGCTTCGAGGCAGCTGTCAGGCGGGGCAAGGTGAAGGGTGTCATGGGAGCGTACAATAAGCTTCGCGGGACACACTGCTGCCACCATGATTATCTGTTAAACGAGATCCTGCGCAAGGAGTGGGGGTTTGCGGGTATCACGATTTCCGACTGGGGCGGTGTCCACGATACGGGGGAAGCGCTCATGAACGGACTTGACATGGAGATGTCCGTCACAAGTGATTTCGATGCGTATTATATGGCGGAGCCGTTGATCAGGATGATCGAAGACGGGGAAGTGGACAGGAAGAAGGCGCTCGCAAAGATCGATGAGAAGGTGCGCCATATCCTGAATGTCATGGACAAGCTCCATATGCTTGGCGGGGATCGCTGTGCGGGTGGCTACAATGATTATGAGGACAAGGCGGCGCTGCGCCAGGCGGCGAGGGAATCCATTGTCCTGCTGAAAAATGACAGGGAGATTCTTCCTCTCTGCAGGAAAAAGATCAGAAAGCTGCTGGTAGTCGGTGAAAATGCCAACAGACAGCATGCGCCCGGCGGCGGCAGCGCCGAGATCAAAGCGCTGTATGAGATTACGCCGCTCATGGGGATCCAGATGCTTCTGGGCGGAAATACAGAAGTTGTATATAAGCCAGGATATTACAACGAAGATATTGGGAATATCTGGGCAGACAGCGGGGACAGTGAGAATGGTCAGGCGGACAGTCTCAAACAGGATGACGGAGCGGTACAGTCATCACCTGAACCGGCGGCCGATACTGTGTCGGAGGAGAGACTGAGACGCCAGAAGGAAATGAATGAAAGGTATCTGCAGGATGCGCTGGAAGCGGCAAAAGACGCAGATGCAGTTATATTTGTGGGCGGTCTGACACATGATTATGACACAGAGGGGAAGGACAGGGCGGACATGAAGCTGCCATATGGGCAGGACAGACTGATCACAGAGCTTTTGAAGGTGAGGCCGGACACAGTCGTGACACTTGTGGCGGGTTCACCTGTGGACATGAGCGCATGGCTTGACGATGTGAGCGCGCTGGTATTCAGCTGGTATGCGGGCATGGAGGGCGGTATTGCCCTGGCGGAGGTTTTGTTCGGCGCTTTTAACCCGTCGGGGCATCTGCCAGAGACATTCCCTGTCAGTGAAAAGGACTGTCCGGCGTCCGCTGTCGGGGAGTTCCCGGGAGGGGACAAGGTGTGCTATAACGAGGATATTTTTGTAGGGTACCGCTATTATGATACATGCGATGTGGCGACGGCATTTCCGTTTGGCTATGGCCTGTCATACACTGATTTTGTCATGACAGGGATCAGGGCGGAGGTCATTGAGGATACTGTGGAGAGCAAGGGTGTCAAAGTGAGCTTTGACATCTCCAACATTGGCAGCCGTGCGGGGGCGCAAGTCGCACAGATCTATGTGGCGGACAAGTATCCGAGAGTGAAGAAGGCGGCAAAGGAGCTGAAAGCGTTCGAGAAGATCTATCTTGAGGCGGGCGAGACGCGGGAAGTCACGCTCATGCTCGAGCGGGAAGCTTTTACGTACTATGATGAGGAATCCCACAGTTTCAAGGTCGATGCGGGAAGCTACATGCTGCTGCTGGCAAAGAACGCGGAGGAGATCGTGGATATCACGGAAATCGAGTTTGAAGTTTAAATATGTGTCCTTTTTGTGTGCCGCGCATATAATAAATAAATGCGCGGCGCTCAAAGGGGATTTTTTATGGTAACGTACAAAGAACTGCGAAAAAAAGAAGTGATCTGTATCAAGGACTGCAGGCGGCTTGGACATGTCTGTGATCTGGAGATCGATGAATGCAAAGGGTGCATCTGCAAGATCATCGTGCCGGGCTGCAGGGGGTTCTGGTCCATGCTCACGGACGACTCGGTGATCGCCATACCATATAGCTGTATCAGACAGATCGGACCGGATCTGATCCTCGTGGATATATAATATGTAAGCGCGTGATCTGATTGACAATGGCGGAAACATATTCTATACTGAGTGTATGACGGGAAATCTTGACGAACAGAAATGGTGTAGGATGCCAGCAGTACAGCGTGAGCAATGCAAATGATTCGGAGGAAACAGTATGAAATGTCCGTTCTGCAACTATGAAAATACGAGAGTGATCGATTCAAGACCTGCCGAGGACAACAGCTCCATACGCAGGCGGCGCGTATGTGATGTGTGCAATAAGCGTTTTACGACCTACGAGAAGGTGGAGGCGATCCCGCTGGTCATCGTCAAGAAGGATGATAACAGGGAGGCGTATGACCGTTCAAAGATCGAGACGGGGGTGCTCCGGGCATGCCACAAGAGACCGGTCAACACCGACAGCATCGAGGATTTGGTGGACGAGGTGGAGGCGGATATCTTGAACCGTGGTGAGAAGGAGATCAGCAGCCGTGTCATCGGGGAGCTGGTCATGAATAAGCTCAAGGATCTTGACGCGGTGGCGTATGTCCGTTTTGCGTCGGTATACCGCGAGTTTAAGGACATCAACACGTTTATGGATGAACTGAAAAAAGTGCTGGGAAATGCGGAATAATAGTTCGGCGGCATCTGCGGATGCCGCCGTTTCATTTTTCAGACACGCTTTAGTATCTGTGTATACAATAAAAAACAAGATTGTCAAAAAAATATCTTGCATTTTTATCTATATTTTTATAAAATTTAACAGAACACAAAAGATGGTACACGCACAGCGTGACTGTACTTTGTGCGGCGGTATGCACAGTTTGGATTGAGAATGGTGCATATTGGTTACAATTAAATATCAGAAGAATGAAAAGGAGTAAAAGACATGGCAAAAAGAGGACAGAAGTTTGGGAAAGTTCTTTTTGCGGGTATGTTGCTTACACTGACTGTTGCACTGGGTGGATGCTCAGGTGACAAGGCGGCTGGAGACTCTACACAGATTGCAGACACGTCTGCCGCAAACAGCAGTGAGGTGGAATCCGCGACGAACACGGAGGCAAATGCTTCATCGGAGGAGACGAAGGACACGGAGGAGGGCGGTTCACACATCACCATAGGTATTCCACAGGATCTGGACAGCCTGGTACCAAGCCTGTCACAGGGCGCGGGCACACAGGAGATCCTCTATAATATCTACGAAGGGCTGTATAAGCCGGACAGCGAGGGCAATCTGGTTCCTGCAGTGGCGAGTGATTACACGATGTCAGAGGACGGGCTTGTGTATACATTCACTTTGCGAGATGGGATAAAGTTCCACAACGGAAATCCTGTCACTGTGGAGGACGTGAAGTATTCGATTGAAACCTGCGCCGGTCTTAATGGGGGAGAGCCTGTTATATCGGCGTTTTCTAATATCGAGAGCGTGGAAGCGCCGGACGATGGGACGGTCGTGATCACGCTGAAGGAGTCGAGCAGCCCGTTCATGGCGATCCTGTCGACAGTCGAGGCGGCGATCGTGCCGGCTGATGCGGATGATCTGCAGACAAATCCGGTCGGGACGGGTCCGTACAGGTTTGTATCACGCTCTTTGCAGGAGAATGTGGTGCTTGAGCGTTTTGACGATTACTGGGGCGAGCCGGCGCACATCAAGGATATCACTTTGAAGGTGCTTGCGGATTCGGATTCGATCGTCATGAATCTCGAGGGCGGCGCCGTCGATCTGGTCGCGAGGGTTTCCACGCAGCAGGCGGCAGAGCTCGGCGATGATTTCGAGGTGCTCGAGGGGACGATGAATCTGGTGCAGGCGATGTACCTCAACAACGCGGCAGCGCCGTTTGACAACGAGAAGGTCCGCCAGGCATTGTGCTATGCAGTCAACAAGCAGGAGATCCTGGACTTCGTGTCGGAGGGAAAGGGAACACCTGTGGGCAGCAGTATGTTCCCGGCGTTTGGCAAATATTATGTTGAGGAGCTCAATGACCTTTACACGACAGATCTCGAGAAGGCAAAGGCGCTGCTGGCAGAGGCGGGGTATCCTGACGGATTCAGTTTTACGATGAAAGTGCCGTCAAATTATCAGCAGCATGTGGACACTGCGCAGGTGGTCGCGGAGCAGTTAAAACAGATCAATGTCACAGCCAATATCGAGCTGATCGAGTGGGAGACCTGGCTGAATGATGTGTACCAGGGACGCGATTTTGAGGCGACGCTTGTGGGCGTGGACGCATCGACGCTGACTGCGGGGGCGATGCTGAGCCGTTTCCGCTCCGATGCGCACAACAACTTTGTGAATTTCAGCAATGAGGAGTACGATGCCGCCTACAGGGAAGCGCTCGCAGCGGAGGCGGTGATGGACGACGAGGCGGCTACGGCGGCTTACAAGAAGTGCGAGACGATCCTTGCTGAAACGGCTGCAAATGTCTATATCCAGGATATGTGTGAGCTGGTGGCGGTCAGAAAGGGGTACACGGGGTACACGTTCTATCCGTTATATATCCAGGATTTTTCGAAGCTGGATGTGCAGTGAGGAACAGTTCTTATGCACGCTTTAAATAGTTATTGAGTGATCTGACAGTATACTATGGATCAGGATAGAGTGACGGGTCCGGCGTAAGGACCTGTAGAAAATAGTTAACAGATAGTGGGCAATCGTTATATGGTTGTAAAATAAAAGGAGACGGAGATATGAGATACATTGGGAAAAAGCTGGCTGCCATGATCATCACGCTTTTGTGTATCTCGTTCCTCGTCTATCTTGCTTTTGACCTGATACCGGGAGATGCGGCGCTCGCCGCCCTCGGAACGGACGCCACGCCGGAGAGCCTCGCGGCGCTGCGGGAGCAGCTGGGGCTGAACAGACCTTTTCTGGAGCGGTATCTGGAGTGGCTGGTGCATTTTGTCAGCGGTGATTTCGGGACTTCGTACAAGTATCATATGCCGGTGGCGGATATGATCGTGTCCAAGCTGCCGATCACGGTCATCATGGCAGTCATTTCTTTTTTGATCATGATCGCGGTCGCGCTGCCGATCGGCATCTATACGGCAAAACACAGCGGAAAGAGGATCGACCGCATCGTGACGGCGGTCAACCAGATCGTGATGTCCGTCCCCCATTTTTTTATGGGGATTCTGATCACGTACTTTTTCGGACTGATCTTAAAGCTCTTCACTCCGGGGGGATTTGTGTCCTATGAGACGGATTTTCCGGGATTTCTCGCGTATATCATGTTTCCATGCGTCGCGATCGCGCTTCCGAAGATCGCAATGTCGGTAAAAATGCTGCGGAGCTCCTGTATAGAGGAGGCAAAAAAGGACTATGTGAGAACGGCATACAGCAAGGGGAACAATACTAACAAGGTTTTGTACAGACATGTGCTGCGCAATGCCATGATCCCGGTGATCACCCTGTGGGGAATGACGCTTGCGGACATGCTCGTGGGCAGCATCGTCATCGAGCAGGTTTTTAATATACCGGGGATCGGGCGTATACTGCTGACTTCCATATCCTACAGGGATTATCCTGTGGTGGAGGCGATCATCGTATTGATCGCGTTTGTGGTGATCGCGACGAATTTCGTTGTCGATGTGATCTATCAGCTCATTGATCCGCGCATCAGCGTGCAGGAATAGGGAGGTTTTAGATGAAAAAAAAGAAGCAGTACGCTCCCAGTCTCATATTAGGTCTTGTGATAACAGGTGTGATGCTGTTGATGATTCTGGTCGGGTTTGTGTACACGCCCTATGACATCACGAAGATGGACAGTACTGCGAAGCTGGCGGCGCCGTCGCTTGCGCATCCGATGGGGTGTGACAATTTCGGCAGGGATATCTTTTCACGGGTGCTCAAGGGCATGGGCAACACGTTTGTGATCGCGTCGGCCACGGTGGCGATCGGGACGGTGAGCGGTGTGATCATCGGCGCGTTTACAGGGTATTTTGGCGGCTGGCTGGACGAGGTGCTGATGCGCGTCAACGATGTGGTGTTTGCGTTCCCGAGTATTTTGCTGGCGCTCGTGTTTGTCAGTCTCTTTGGCACAGGCAAGTACAACGTCATCGCAGCGCTCGGTATCGCGTTCATACCGAGTTTTGCCCGTATCGTCCGCGGCGAGTTCATCAAGTACAGGGAGATGGACTATGTCAGGAGCGCAAGGCTTGCCGGTGTGCCGCAGTTTCGTATCATCTTTGTGCATATCCTGCCCAACATGATGCCGGTGCTGGCGTCCTCGGTGATGATCGGCTTTAATAATGCGGTGCTCGCGGAGGCCGGCATGAGCTATCTGGGCATCGGTGTGCAGCCGCCCAGCGCGAGCCTTGGGAGCATGCTGTCGGAGTCGCAGACGTACCTCTTCTCCGCGCCGTGGTACGCGGTGTTTCCGGGGCTGATGATCATACTGATGGTGCTGGGGCTGTCGCTTTTGGCGGACAGTGGGGCACGGTAAAACTTTTCGTACCCGAAATGATGTCGTTCGTGCCATCGCTGTTAAGCGAAGCTGTGAGTTTGTCGATAAACAAAGCATATGAAATAAAGAAAACGTTTGATTCCAAAAATGAAAGAAGGAGCAGATCATATGCTGGTTAACACGAACAACAGAACCCCTTTTCCACAGATTACATTTGATATGAAACCGGGTGAAATGCGGAAAACCCTGGCGGGCAAACTGCAGTCGGGCGCGATAAGTGAGCAGAAGACATTTCTGTCTCCGGAGGAGAGAAAAGCGCTCGATCATCGCTGGTCGCACACGGTGATCCACGGCGTCATGGAGTTTTCCGAGGTATCAGGAGGTATCCTGAAAGATATCAAGGCATCAAAAGGCAGCTATGACTACAGCGATACCATCAACGCGGCCGGCTATGCCTACGCAAAGCTTTACGCGGAGATTCAGAAGCGGCATGAGGATCCGGACGAGAAGTGGTATGGATCTGGCAGCAGAGAGGAGCTGACGCTGGAGGACGAGCTGGAGTGGCTTGACAATGCGTTCGAACAGGAGATCGCATGGAAAAAGTCGTGTGCGAAGTCCGCAGCCGAGATACAGAAGTATTGCCGTGCAGAGATCCCCGAGGTGCCATACAGGGAGATCGAGGGGATCGAGGACGATCTCTACGAGGCGAGAAACCGCTATCTGGATCTGTATCACAGGGACAGTGCGGGGCTGGCATTACAGGATTACCGGTTTAGCAGTGTCCGGTCATTCAGGTGGCCGGTTATGAAATAGTTGGCATAGTGCGATCAGAAAGGCAGGTTATGAGAATAATGACAGCAAACATCATGGAAAAACATTCACAGATGCAGTGTGAAAGGTACACCATCGACACGGACAGGCTCGCGCAGAGACTGCAGCAGAAAAAAGCGGATCAGCCGCCGGCAGCCGAAAAGGGCAGCAGAGATACCGTGGACATCTCAGAGGATGCCCGCAAAGCGCTGGAGGCGCTGAAAAACCGGGAGCACATAGAGATCGCGGGAGCAGTCGAGCCAGACAGATTCTGCATGGAACTGAATGTCTTTGAGGAATATGAGAAGGCAGTGGCGGCGGAACAGCGGGAGAAAGTGAAGACCGGCAACTTTGACCGCCATACTGACAAAATGGTGTCTGCCTATCAGAAAATGAAAAATGAGATCGAGGAAAAATACGCCGATGCGGACGAGGACAAAGAGCTGCAGCTCGAACTGCTGGACAAAGCCTACGAAAGCCACAGCAGACTGATGGCAGAGCACACGGAAGTGATGTATGATCTGAGGGATTTTACGCCCCGGATCACCTATCATTCCGATAAGACGGCAGCGGACCAGCAGGTACAGACAAAGCCGGAGAAACTGGTTCTCGCTGGCAAGTACGAAAAAGGAGCGATCCGGGATCATGCGTACAGCGCGTTCATGGCTGCCACTGGCAAAGGCGGTACAGCGCCGCAGGGAAGGGCAGACCTGAACCGCATCTGGGATTATTATGCGGCGTTGAGATAAAAACAGGAATGATCTGTATCGTAGAATAGGGGTCTGAGAGATAGGGAAATAACTGATATTCTGGTTATTTCCCGTTTTATGCGCAGACCCGTGCAGAGGAAGAATGCCGCTAAGGCGGCGCACGGGTCGCGCACGAGTAGGGGAAGAGGACTCTTCCCTACTCGATTGCACACGGACGCGGAAAGGAAATATGCAGCTAAGGCTGCCCGCGTCCGACGCGCGAGTAGGGGAAGATGGCTTTTCCCCGCTCGATTGTTTCAGCAGGCTTAAAACTTCTATTGTCTGTTTCGTTCAGATGATGCAATTTTGATACATTTGCCTTGTATAATACTTATTGAAAGGGTGAGTGATCTTAAAATCAAAAGAAGAGGCGGATGAGCAAAATGAAAAAATATCGAAGACGGGTCGTTCTGACAGGAATCCTGATGATAAGTATGCTGTTGCTGGCTGGCTGCGGAAAAACAAAAGAGACAGAGACGGATGACCTGCAAATAGGGCTTCCGGCGTATCTGATGACGACACATCCAGATGAACCGTATGCCTGTGCAGAGATATTCGTGAAGGGTCTTGAGAATGAGATGGGAGGGACAGCCAGTATTTCGTGGAAGATTTTTGAGACGGCACAGGAACTGCAGGAGTACGTAGTGCACAGGGAAGAGGCGGGAGAACAGGCGGAGTGGACATATTATCAATGCAGATTGCAGGAGGATTTCCATGCCCTGGATCTGTATCATGCGTTGGGACGCTATGACAAGACAGCGAATCCGATCTGTGCCGTGACCTGTGCGAAAGGGGTGTTTTATCGATTTTCACAGCAGCTGGAACGGGAGCTGATCGTCAGGGATGATCGTATTTATGGGTTGGTTTTCGGCGGATCAGCGTCGAAAAGAATGACTTCTGATGCGGTACAGAGGATTTTGAATGCTTTCGTGCAGGAGCCGCAAAAGTGGGAGACGGATCATCTGGCAGGTCAGATTCTTGACGAGGAGGATCTGTACTGGCTGGATCATGAGGAGCGCAAAACGACACTGCAGGATCCTGAGCGCACTTTCACAGAAATGAGGGCAGTTGACGCCGACTGGGAGAGCACCAATGTCAAAACGCGAAGATTTGGCATGCTTAGCAAGGCTGAATATGAGATCGCTTTTCCGGGAAAGGACGCAGGACTTGGGATCAGCTTTCACTATGCTGGGAGACTTCCTGAGACAGGGTATGAGACATATCTGGCGGATGGCGTCTGTATGGATGAGATCTATGTGATGCGTGTGACGGATCTGCGGACGGGAAAGCTGATTCAGCTGGCGGATGTGAGATTGTGTATTGATACGATAGATACTGTATCGTTTGCAGATCGGAACGGCGACGGATTTCCTGATCTGAGGATCGAAAGGCCGGTTCATTGCAGGGATTCAGTACAGGACGGGAAAAACCTGGAAAATGCGTATTATATTCTGTGGGATCCTGATAAAGGCCGGTTTCATATCGGCATAGCCAGTCAGGCGCCGTATAAGACATGCATCTATGCGCCTGTCAGGGAGCTTCCGGAAAATGTGGACAGATCGGACTGCTGCACTCTCACGGACGAACAGGGCGAACTTTACATCGTAAAAGGGCAGGATGAGAAAATGGGGTATATCGTGCAGCCCAAAGGTGTTTATGTCCAGCATCTGTATGGTGATGTGGATTATATGCCGTTTAAGGGCCGGCCGCTGGAGGTATACACAAATCTCAAAGCCAACAAGATGGGCGAAAATGCGCTTACGCGGGATTGGGATAATTTTGTGAGTGAGGTTACACAGTGCAGTGAACGGTGCGGGGGCAGGGTATACGACCTTGATTTTGAGAAGTACCATTTGGAGAGCGGCAGTGATCTGTATGGCTATACATTTGACTTTGACGCGTATGATAAGATATATGAGATCGCGGTGTTCATTCGCCTGGAGAAGGTCAATATGCTGGAGGTGATCGGCATTCGCGAGAAGGCTGACAATGAGGTCCTGAAGGATGTAACGCGCTATATCGGGGCAGATTTTGTAGATTATGGCGGAAATGTGTTTGACGGATATTGCCGGAGGGCAGATTATATCGGGTCTGATGAGTGGGATTATCCGGAGCTGCACAATATGTTTGCGTGGGCGATGGATGAGTATTATATATATGCAGAGAGACCGGATGAAAATTTTGCAGGTGATCGATCGGTCTTCTTTAAGGAGCCGCAGATAGAATACGCCATCCGCAGTGCGCTGGAGGAGCTCTGGCAGCTTGATGACGAGGAATGCAGGCATTTTGAGGGCAGGCCGCTGAGGATGAGCGATCTGTCCGTGATCACGGAATTGGAGTGTGAGAGGACAAGAGATATGCCATCAGTGTTAAAAATACGGATCAATCAGTATGAGCAGGAGATTGAGGTGGCGGAGCATGCGGATATTTGCTACAGGGATCTGGCGCATCTGTCAGGGCTGAAGATTTTGGAGATGAATGTATTTGACCTGACCGATTTTACGTTTGTCGGGGAGCTGACGTCGCTGCGGGAGCTGACGCTCTGTGCATGGTATGAGGTGGACAATGTGGATTTTCTGCGGAATCTGAGTGCGCTGCGCTCCCTGGCATTAGGATCGGCAAATCCGGAAGCAGAGTATCCGGGACCGGCGGGATTTAGCAATATTACGGATCTCTCGGCGCTGGGGAACTGCGGGCAGCTTGCCTACCTGTTTCTGCGCACACCAAGAGTTACAGATTTTTCATTTCTGGAAAATACGCCTGATATCTATACGATCGTTCTGGATAGTGCAGGGGGTGTGGTCCCGGATCCTGAATTACTGCCAAATGCAATGTATAAAAGCTTTTATTGAGAGTACTTCGTCCGGCTATAGATTAGAGCATTTTTCAAACACGCTATGGATCGTGAGCTGTCTGTTTCGTATCATGACATGGCGACTGGCACGAACCAGGCAGCTCACAACTTAGAGTATCAGGCATCCAGAGAAACTACACCATCACAGAAAACCCGTCATACGCAGTCACAAATCCGCCGCTGGCGGCCAGTGCAGAGAGCTCATCATGCAGAGGGCAGCAGCCGTGTGAGAAGTGTGTGATGACAAAAGTGGTGGCGGCATCCGCACATCTGGTCCGAAGCATCTGTTCACGGATCGCAAAGCATTCCTTCAGATTCAGATGTCCTGCATAGGCGCCGCCGGTGCCCATCGTGCAGTCAAGGCTTACCAGGTCAAAGTGCAGGGAGCGGATCGCCTCCCATGTCTCGGGGCAGAAGACACCAGTGTCATTTCCGTAAAAGATCGTCTTGCCATGGTTGTCTGTCACCGCATAGAGCAGGCAGTTTTCTCTGGGATCGTGCATGGCTTTTAAGGGCAGGATCTGGTATTTTCCGGAAGTGAACGGTGAGAAAGCGTGTACTTCGGTAAAGTTTATATAGTCCGCCAGATGTTCGGGCGCTTCGGTATGGACCAGAAGATCCTCGTACATCCGGCGGCATTTTTCATTGCCAAACAGGCACAGCGCCGCGGGATCCTGACCGTATGCAAACGGAGCTGATCGCAGGATCAGATCCAGCGGGTGGAAGTGATCGCAGTGTGAGTGCGTCAGGAGGACTGTTTTGACCAGATCCAGATTCAGGTCATACTGCAGGGAGTGGCAAAACGTGTCGGGGCCGTAGTCCATCAGCAGGTCATCGTTGATGAGTACCTGCGGGCGGCTGCGGATATTTTTTCCCTTTTTGATGTGTGCCGCCTTACAGTTGTCGCATTGGCAGAAGGGGGCTGGCCACCCCTCTGCCGCTGCAGTTCCTAGATACAACAGTTTCATAAGTAAATCTCCTTCCTATTTGATATATATATCAAGTGTTCCGCTGCAGGTCTCCAGCGCATTTCGGGAAAGGACTGCCCCGCCCGGACGGTACGGGTTATGCGTGGTCTGCGCGGTGAGTTCCCTGCCGTCATCTACGATCCGGACACGCTGTCCGGGCGCGTTCTCAGAGCCAGTGTGGAAGCGGAAGGTAATGGTGCGTCCAAAGCAGTCATAGCAGGATTGAAGTCCGTCTGCTTCCGGGGGGAGCACAGGGTCTAATAACAGGGTATCCTGCGTCAGCCGGATTCCCAGAATATTCTGGATGACCTGGCGGATGTAGATGCCCGGACCGCTGGAATACAGCCGCCATCCGCCTTTCACGCCGATCTCTCCGGATCTTAGCAGATGGAAATCCTCAGTGTAGGAATATCGGTCAGGATAGGCACCGTCAGAACTGCTAAAGTACAGATTGCTCTGGCGGAGATGCGCATTTGGCACGCTGTCCTGGATCAGGATCGGGTTGATGGGAAACAGGCAGTCCCAGGCTTCGCGGGCATCGCCCAGCTTTGCCATCGCCTCGATATAGCGGATATGCGCGTGGGTGTACTGCAGGCTGATCTCACGGCCGACATTGGCAGCCTGCTCCGCGCGCCGGAACAGACGGCTGACGCCGCCGTTGTAGTTGGCAGGTCTGTCCATCAGGCGCACGCCGTCCGGGCACTTGAGCTGTTTTTGGATGATATCTGCGTTGTGTGCAGCCTGTTTTGGGCTTGCAAGCTCCGCGATGATGCTGCGCGTCATCGCCAACAGGCGGTAGCGGATGCCAGTCACTTTATCCCAGGGATGCAGCATGTAGGTATAGGTGTCGCCGCAGTCCAGAAAGCCGGCGATCACATCGTCCCTGATCAGGATCGATTCAAAGGCGTTCTTTACGGAGGAGGCCAGTGCGTCACACTGGGCGGACAGGTCTAAAGCATGCTGTCCGGCGGAAGGGGCGGATATCTTTTCGGCCGCAGCGCGCAGACTCCGGCTGAGTGCACAGAAAGTCTGATAGGCGAGTGCGACAGTCCACGTGCTGACAAGGCGCTGTTTCAGGTCCTCCTTCGCGGGCTGCAGCGTGTCGTCCCAGTCCCCTCCGGCGTAGGTGATCAGGCCGGTGTCACCGATCATTCTGCTCTCCCTGATGTTGGAGAGGGCAAGGCCGATGTGTGACAGGAGAGCGCTGGTTTCGATGCCGCCGTCGTAGGGGATCTGCGCTTCCAGAAGCGACGCATCGCCGGATGCCTCAAGGTAATCTGCCGCGCATTTTAACGGCCAGAAGATCACGTCGCCGTGGCACTCCCCGGGATTGATGGAATAGCGGTCGAACATAAACCATTGCGGCCATTCCCTTGTCTCGTAGTCCTGGTGGGAGAAGATGTTCAAAAGGATTGCCCGTACCAGTTCATAGTGCTGTGTTGTCAGGAACAGTTCGATCGGTCCCTGGCAGATATCGCGCGTTCCCCACGCCGCGCCGCCGGGTTGTTCCAGTCCGTGAGGCATCGCGAAATGGATCATGGCGTTGTGCGTGTACCACCAGACGGTCTCATTTAAGATGTCCGCCTGTTTCCATGCAGATGCGGGTGTCAGATGAAAATGGTTCATCAGCCTGCCGTAATGATCAAGGCACGAGCGCTTTTCCTGTGCGAAGGCGTATGCAGCGGCGCGTTCGTCCTCGTCCTCGCCAAGGTATCCGCGAATGATCACGCCAAACGAGGAGCTTGCATCGATGGAGAGCGTCAGGAACGTCTCGTCAAAAGGGGCGCCGTCCTCGAAGAAGATGCGGTCGTCGCTGGCGGTAAAGCTGCAGTCAGGGAGCGTCATATCATAGTGCAGCCCGGGATAGACAGCGCTGTCAAGTGTGAAGCGCAGTCCCTGGCTGATCGGTGTGCAGGTGATGTCGCTGCTGTACTCGTTATTGCCCATGACGAGCTGGCTGGTCAGGATAAAATCATAAGGAGTGCCTTTTTGGCTCTTCACATCCAGAATAAGGTCGGCTGCGTCTGCAGCGGTGTATGCGGTTATCAATAGCATATCATCTTTCAGCTTGTAATACCAGCGGGAATAATTCATGCCCATCTCGAATAAACCGGGAAGATTCAGGAGACGGTAAGCACCGTCAAGGCGGATGTACAGCCGCTGCCCGCTGTTTTTCAGGAGATTTAGGGAGCCCCGCGGCGTGGACAGAAGCTTGTGTAGATCCGTGTTGCCGGTCACCACATGGCTGTTGAAT
>VSNO01000104.1 GCA_009774375.1 Lachnospiraceae bacterium | reverse complement strand
ATATCCCGAGCCGCGCATAGCCTCCCTCCCTACCTCCCTGATCGGGTGCGCGTACTCCGTCAAGAGAACCCTGTACATTGATGTGCTCATAGTTACCTCCCCGTGTCTCTGACTTTTTTTAATTCTTAACAGTATAGCACATAGGTATGAATTTGATATGAAGATTTCGGTCTCATGGTACCGGGACAGGGATTCCAGTCTGTGCATCGTCTCACACTATTATGAAGAGCTGGAGGGACTTCGTTACCATAGGACAGGCGAAACATATAACTTTGATAGTACAGTCGTACCTGTTTTTCGGAGCCATGGCCGGGATCCTGCTGTTTATGGCAGTCAGGCGATCTGACCGGGCTATGTAGTATCCTGTCACAGCTCCGGCGCAATTTGCTCCAGCAGCTCCCAGGCGGCGTCCCGCTCCCGCTTCTGCTCAGGATTCAGCTGATCATAGGGACACAGCATGGGGTGCTGCCTTACAGTATCATTGCGCGCGAGTCCATAGCTCCAGTTGTAGAAGGTGTAGAAGCGCAGCCACCGGGTGTGGTCGATCCTGCGGTACATCTCCTGCATGGCTGGGGCTTTTCTGGTATCGCGGTACACTTTGGATGCCCTCTGTGCGATCTCGGGCGTTAGCTCGGTGATGGTCTCGTCTTTCAGCAGAATCCGAACCTTCATCAGAAGGTGGTCGGCGGCGGCAATCTTGGAATCCCGGTGGAAATCGT
Organism: Lachnospiraceae bacterium; assembly: GCA_009774375.1. Lineage (GTDB taxonomy): Bacteria > Bacillota > Clostridia > Lachnospirales > Lachnospiraceae > COE1. Next base: position 15,832 of record VSNO01000104.1, on the reverse strand, counting down.
CGAGCTCGTCCCATGTGCGCGTGGGGTATGAGACCGAGCGGCAGAAGATCTCGTTGATCGTGATAGCAGCCTTGTTCAGCGCGGTGCGCATAATCTGGTCAGGCGTGTAGATCTCCTCGTTGGTTCCGAAATAGGACACGCCGGGTGTTTTCCGGTTGCTGTGCAGATGGATGCGTCCGCGGGGGTTATAGTAGCTGTTCAGCCGCCAATAGATATTCCATCCGTCCGGCTCGTTGTCCGGGCAGATGATGATGCGGTCTGCCAGTTCCATGAGTGCATGGTGTGTTTCCCACGGGTCGTCGTGGAAGATCAGGGAGTCCGTCGTTTCCGAGACGCAGTTCAGTGAAAATGTTTCGTTCAGATGATCGTGCATGGCGAGAAAACGCCTGGCATCGCCAAAAATGTGATAGGCGACGTGCTGGCTGACGGAGAGGATGTTGGTCATGATCGCGCGCTCGAGGATACAGCGCCCGTAGTTTTCAAAGCCGATGATCACGATGGTATTCTCATGGCTGCACAGCGGTTTCGAGTGCCAGTACTGTCTGGCGCAGCAGTCGTAGCTGTGGAAGAAATTGATGTTTCCGGACAGGTGGTCGCGCCCGTTCGTTGTTCTCGCGTACACTTCTACGGGCAGCGCATGCAGGTCGACCGCGCGGGGGTTCGTGCCAATATCGTTTTCCTTCATCAGAAAAATTTTGCATTTCGAGCCGATATTCTTCTTGTGTGCCACGATAGCGGCGGGGGAGACATTGATAAACAGGCATGGATAGTTCGGAAATTCTGTCTGGTCGTCCCGCTTTTCGCCGAATATGATCACAGTGTCCGCATCTTCCCTGTAGATATTTTCTGCCAGCGTGCGGGATTCTGTACTGCAGTCTGCGAAATAGTACCAGTTTTTCTTCCGCTGGAGGGCGAGCAGGAACATGGGAAGCCCCTCGCTGGTGACAAAGGAGATCGCGGCGCCGAACAAGGTCATCATGATGCCCGCGGACATCAGCAGGAAAATGACGCCAATCGTCTGGCCGAGGGGCGTCACAGGCGTCAGATCACCGTAGCCGACGGTGGTCAGCGTGACCAGGGAGTACCAGAACGCATCTCCAAAGGATTGGATCGTCGCGCTGCTGTCACCGTTTTCGGACAGGCAGAGTACCGTCAGCAGGACGAGATAGATGACAAGCAGAAAGACGGTCATGCGCAGGTAGATTTTATTTTTTCTCTTCATGAATCTGTGCTCCTTTCTGGTTTTGAACGGACAGCCGCATCTGGCTGGTTCTGAGTCCGGTATTCGCTGGGACTCATGCCCATCTTCTGGCGAAATATCCTTGAAAAATACAGCGGGTCAGTGTAGCCCACGGTATGTGCGACGGAGCGGACGGACAGCGCGGTGCTTTTCAGCAGGATACAGGCCTGCCGCAGCCGGTAATCCAGGAGATAGTTCTGGACGGAAACGCCGGTGAAGGATTTGAACAGGCGGTGAAGATAGGAACGGTTGATGTTGAGGTGGTCGGCAATATCCTGTATGGTGATCTGGTCGCAGTATCTTCCCTCGATGAATTTCAGCGCTTCCTCCGCGTAATCTGATTTTTTTTCGTCGCAGGCGTAGTGGGGGCTGGGAAATTTGCGGGCGAGCAGGAAGAGATACTCGTACATGATGCTGTTCATGATAAGATCACGGTTTTGGGGGAGCTTGTCCGCCTCAAACATCTTTTCGTGGCAGAGCCGCATCTGGTCGTCCTGCCCGTAGTGGATGACCAGATTGTCCCAGAGGGATGTCCGCTCGAGATATCCTTTTACCTTGATGCCCTGCATTCCGATCCAGGTGTAGCGCCATGGATCATTCTGGTCAGCTTCATAGTAGATGAGCTCGCCTGGACAGATGAGGAAGGCATCGCCCTCCTTGAGACGGAACAGCTTCCCCCTTGCCTTGTAGATGCCGCGGCCGCCCAGGATATAGTGGATCAGGTACCCGTTGCGGAGTATAGGGCCATAGCTGTGCCCAGGCGCGCAGTTTTCATAGCCGCAGGTGTAGATCATCGCATCGATATTCCTGAAAAAGTCGTTTGAAAAAGTGTAATCCTGCATCGAATCCCTCCTGTCTCCAGACAGAGCGTAATTTTATTGATGATTCTTTATTGCCGCCATCGGTCAAATCTGTAAAATTCATGATGTCATAATGTTCAATGTCAAAGTCACATTTCTCCATATGAAATCTATTATAATACGCTATAATATGAATTACAAGAGCAACAGAGAACTTCAATAAATCGTTTTGACACTGTGGCCACAGGAGAGACGGGATGCTTTTGCAGAAAAGAAAAGGAGGAGCATGGAATGGATGCGAATAAGCGGCAAAGATATGAAAAAATCTCCATAGAGCTTACGAGACTCGTCGGCGGCCGGGAGAATATCCAGGGTGTGGCCCACTGTGCGACGCGCCTGAGAATCGTTTTGAACGACAATGATCTGGCAGACCTGAAAGCGATCGAGGATGTCGACCTGGCGAAAGGTGTTTTCGTGGCGGGCGACCAGGTTCAGATCATATTTGGCGCCGGTCTGGTAAACGATGTGTACGAGGTGTTTGTCGAACACAACAATATGAAGAACATGAGCCTCAGCGACTTAAAGACTGTGGCGAACAAGAAGATGAACCCGCTCCAGCGGATCATCAAGGCATTGTCGGACGTGTTTGTGGACATCATGCCCGGTATCCTTGCGGCGGCGCTGCTGACAGGACTTTCCGGCGTTCTTGGCAACATGGAATTCGTGCAGGCAAACGATACCCTGTACGGCATCAACCGGCTGATCAATATCTCTTCAGGGGCGATCTTTGGGTTCCTTCCGCTTGCAGTCGCCTACAGTGCGTGCAAACGATTTGGCGGTCGGCCTATCCTGGGAATTGTCATCGGCTGTATCATGCTGAGTGACAGTCTGGCAAATGCATACGCTGCGGCGCAGGGGACGGTGGAGGTCACGACACTGCACATTTTGGGTCTTGGGGTTGAGCTGGTCGGATTTCAGGGCGGCATCATCGTGGCGCTGCTGATGGGGTTTGTGACGGCAAAGCTGGATATTTTCTTCGAGAAAAAGGTTCCGGAGGTAATCCGCCTGCTGCTGTCGCCGCTGCTCACGACGCTGGTGGGCGCGCTGCTGCTGTTCACGGTGATCGGACCGGTTGGAAGAGGGCTCTCGACCGGGATCACGAACGCACTGGTATGGATGACACAGAATCTCGGCGTATTTGGCTATGCGATTTTCTCAGGCCTGCAGCAACTGGTGGTCATCACGGGCCTGCATCATATCTTTGGGGCGATCGAGGCGCAGCTTCTGGCGGATACGGGCCGGAATTTCCTGAATCCGCTGATGTCGGTGGCGATCATCGCCCAGGGCGGCGCGGTGCTGGGATATCTGGTGCTTCACAGAAAGAATGTAAAGACACGGGAACTGTGCATTCCAAGCTTTGTGTCAGTCCTGTTTGGCATCACGGAGCCCGCATTGTTCGGCATCAACCTGCGGTACCGCTTCCCGATCATCGGCGGCTGCATCGGCGGCGCGCTGGGCGGGATCGTGGTCTATCTCACCGACCTTGCGGCAGTCGGATTTGGCACTACCGTGCTTCCGGGGATCGCGCTTGCGGATCCGGCAGACAACGGATACATCAATTATATCATCGCACACGGGATCGCCATTGCAGGCGGCTTTATCATGACGCTGGTACTGGGAAAATTTATGGATCAGACGCAGACTGAAACGGCTGAGACAGGCGCGGTACAGACGGTGCAGGCGGAAACGGACAGACGGGAAACAGAGGCGGCTGTGCAGGAACAGGGGATGCCGGAGGAGGAGATCTTTTTCGGATATGCGGACGGGCAGCTGATCGCAATGGAGGATGTCCGGGATGACACGTTTGCGAACAAAGTGCTGGGAGATGGTGTTGCGGTGATCCCGTCGGATGGAAAAGTCTATGCGCCCACAGACGGAACCGTTCTGAGCGTGTTTGACACAAAGCATGCAGTCTGCTTTGCCAGCGGCGGCGGGACAGAGATTCTGATCCATATCGGCGTGGACACGGTGAATCTGCAGGGAAAGCATTTCACAGCGCATGTGAAGGACGGAGACCAGGTAAAGCGGGGACAGCTGCTGGTGGAATTTGACAGAGAACAGATCGAGAAGGCGGGCTATGACACCGTGATCCCGATGATTTTCACGGACCTGCCGGATGAACTGACGCTCGACAAAGCGGCGCCCTGCCGGATGACAAGGGATACACAGGCTGTCGTAGTCAGACGGTGTGGGGATTATGATGTAAAAGGCGGGATAGGAAATGGATAAAAAGTTGATATTTCTGGACATCGACGGGACACTGGTGTCCGCCATGAAGGCGCCCTCGGCGCGCGTGACAGAGGCGGTGCGCGGTGCGCGGGAAAACGGAAACAAAGCGTTTCTGTGCACCGGGAGAAATATGGCGATCATAGGGGAAGATATCCGCAGGGTCGGCTTTGACGGAATCATCGCCAGCGCCGGCGCACATGTGGAGGCGGAGGACGAGGTGCTCTTTGACAGCCTGCTGCCGGAGGAGACGGTACAGGAGTGTCTCGAGGTGTTTCACGGACAGGGGATCTACTGCAGGATCGAGAGTCCGGAGGGAATCTATACAGATCCGCAGATGGAGGCGCTGCTGCGGTCGGCCGCGCCCGATGCGGCGAACTCAGAGCTGATCCGCATGCAGAGGGAGATCGAGAGCGGCATCGTCATACAGCCGTATGTCCGGTATCCTCAGAAAGGGGCGTACAAGATCTGCTTCACCGCGACAAATCTGGAGGCGGTTGAGGAGACACGGAAGTATCTGGGCGACAGATTCAGCTATGTCGTACATCCTTACGGGGACAGCAGCGCCTGCTTTAACGGGGAGATTATTCCGCGGGAGGTCGACAAGGGCAGGGGGATGGAGCTCATCTGCCGGTATTACGGGGCGGATTTGAAGGACACGGTGGCGTTTGGCGACAGCATGAACGACTATGCGATGATGCGCTCGGCGGGATGCAGCATCGCGATGGGAAATGCCTGCGAGGAATTGAAGGATATAGCGGACCATGTGTGCGGGAATGTCTGGGATGACGGGATTTACTATGAATTTCAGAGAATGGGCTTTATATAGATCATGTTATATTTATTAGATAATGAATACAGGAAAGGAAAATGTGAGATGAAAAAATTTAGTTACACGGTTACAGATGCGGTAGGAATCCATGCAAGACCAGCCGGGCTGCTGGTAAAGGAGGCCAAAAAGTATGCCAGTAAGATCGTGATCTGCAAGGACGGCAGGACGGCGGAGGCGGGAAAGCTGATGGCTGTCATGGGACTGGGCGTGAAGTGCGGGCAGGCTGTCGAGGTTGAGATCACCGGGGAGGACGAGGATGCTGCATATGAGGCAGTCAGGGCGTTTTTTGAGAAGAATCTGTAGGGAAAAACAGTTGGCAGATAGAACAGGAGGACGAGGGGAATGATGCAGTTTGACGGAAAATCTGTTTATAAGGGAATTGCGCTGGGACCGGTTCTGGTGCTGAAAAATCATGACACACAGGTGCGCAGAAAGAAGACAGAAGATGCGGAGGCCGAGATCAAAAAAGTGGAGGCGGCAGGACAGGAGGCCAGGAAGCAGCTTCAGAAATTATATGATAAAGCACTGAGGGAAGTGGGGGAATCCAATGCCGCGATCTTCGAGGTACATCAGATGATGCTGGAGGACGAGGATTACCTGGAATCCATACACAACATGATCAGGACGGGGATGGTCAACGCATCGTATGCGGTCGCCGTGACCGGGGACAATTTCGCGGAGATGTTTGCGGGCATGGACGATGATTACATGAAGGCAAGGGCTGCGGATGTCAGGGATATCTCCAACAGACTGATCCGCATACTGGAGGGGGAAGGGGATGCCGACCTGTCCTCGATGGCGCCTTCTGTGATCGTGGCGGATGATCTGAGCCCCAGCGAGACGGTACAGATGGATAAGGAGAAGATTCTGGGATTTGTCACAGTGCACGGTTCGACGAACTCACACACCACGATACTGGCGCGCATGATGAACATTCCTGCCCTGATCGGCGTGCCGCTGGATCTGGAAGAGATTCATACAGGAATGACTGCGGCGGTGGATGGTTTTGCGGGGACAGTGACTTTTGAGCCGGACGGGGAGCTCTGTGCACAGATTCGGAGCCGGATGGACGAGGAGCTGGAAAAGCGGCGTCTGCTGGAAGGTCTGAAAGGCAAGGAGAACGTGACATCGGATGGGCGGCATATCGAGCTGTACGCCAATATCGGAAACGTCGGTGATGTCGGATATGCGTTGGAGAATGACGCCGGAGGAATCGGGCTTTTCCGGAGCGAATTCCTGTATCTGGGCAGGGAGGATTTCCCAACAGAGGAGGAGCAGTTCCAGGCGTACAGACAGGTTGCACAGACAATGGCAGGAAAAAAAGTGATCATCCGCACGCTGGATATCGGTGCAGATAAACAGGTCGATTATTTTCAGCTGGGAAAAGAGGAGAATCCCGCCATGGGCTACCGTGCCATCCGGATCTGCCTCAGTCAGCCAGATATATTCAAGACGCAGCTGCGCGCGCTGCTGCGCGCGACGATGTATGGCAATATCGCTGTTATGTATCCAATGATCACATCGGTGGAGGAAGTAAACAGGATCTTTGCGATCGTAAAGGAAGTGCAGGAGGAACTGGACGAGATAGGTATCCCATACAGACAGCCAGATCAGGGAATTATGATCGAGACGCCGGCGGCGGTCATGATCAGTGACGAGCTGGCACAGCTGGTGGACTTTTTCAGCATCGGAACCAATGATCTCACCCAGTACACGCTTGCCATTGACAGGCAGAACGCGCGGCTGGACGAATTCTATGATCCGCACCACAAGGCAATCCTGCGGATGATCAAAATGGTGGCGGACAACGCGCATAAGTATGGTAAGTGGGCGGGTATCTGTGGGGAGCTTGGGGCAGACCTGGAGCTTACCGGGGAGTTTGTGCGCATGGGGATTGATGAACTCTCCGTTGCGCCGTCCATGATTCTCAGGGTCAGAAAGGCAGTCCGGGAGTTGTGACAGAGAACAGGGCATCCATTTTCGGAATGCCCTGTTCCTGTATTTTTATGAGCCGAAACCATTCAGGCAGTGATCACTTCCACCAGCGCATCGTACAGATCACTGTCCAGCTCCATCGCGCGCAGCCTGCCCGGCAGATCTGTGTCCGCAGCCTGTGCCTCGATCACGCTGAATATGTCTTCCTTCAAGTCAAAGCCGATCTCCGCGCGGTCCAGTATCTGGAAACATCTGTCTGTCACATCGTTCCCCGCGCGCACCCGCTCTCTCAGATACAGGACTGTCTCCGCATTTACAGGAACATTCTTCATGACAACGCTGAATTTCTGCCGTCCGCCCTCATTGCCATCCGACTGTACAGCCGTGCTGCGTCCTGCCCCGCTGCCATCTGCATCTGCATCAAAGCTTCCTTCTGCGGTAACCTGTGCGCTCTCAATGCCGCAGAAAGTAATGATATAATCTCTCCGCTCAGGGATCAGCGGCAGCTCCCCGTCTGCACTGCCGATGCGGAAACACCCTTCGTCCTCCTGCCAGCTATAACGTGTCCTGACACATTTCTCCTGCTGATAGCCGTTCGTGCTGTTATCATCCTCATACAGCGTAAACGCACCGTCCGCTCCCGTATATACATAAATATGAAGCTGCGCCGGATTCTCGTCCGCGCTCTCCATATAATCCTCCTGGCAGGGAATGACAGCCCCGGCCCTCGCAAACACCGGAATGGAAGCAAGATCGCGGTACAGCGCCATCCGCCTGCCGCCGTGATAGCACATGCCTGTAAAGATATCATACCACACGCCCTCCGGGATCCACGCGTCCACTTTCGCCATCCGCAGGCTCCTGATGCAGGGCGTCGTGATCGCCGCCACCATCAGTTCACTGCCAAACAGATACTGGTTTGGCACCCGATAGGCTTCGTCCATATCGGGATATGCGTAATACATAGGCAGCACCAAAGGGATTCCCTCAGCGTACTGTCTGTAATTCATCGTGTACAGATACGGGATCATCCTGTGGCGCAGCCTCAGAAAATCCTCCATCACAGCGCGGATCTCCGGCCGGAACCGCCACGGCTCCTTGGAATTGAACCGGCTGCTCGTCGAGTGCAGACGCATGATCGGAGAAAATACGCCATACTGCACCCATCTGCCGCTGAGCTCATCGTCCTTCACGCCCTGCATGTGGCCGCCGATATCATGGCTCCACATCCCATAGCCGATATTCGTCGCCGACGCCGTGAAATACGGCTGGAAATCAAGCGATTCCCACGTCACGATCGTATCTCCCGAAAAACCGACCGGATAGCGGTGGCTGCCCGGTCCCGCGTATCTCGAAAATGTCATAGGGCGTTTCCCATCCCGCGCGTTGTCCAGAAAATGATAGTGGTTGAGCATCCACAGCGGATCCAGCCCCTCCAGCTTTGACTCGGTTCCCTGCTGCCAGTCGATCCACCAGAAGTCCACACCGTCCGCCTCCTGCGGGTGATGCAGCACTGCAAAATAAGCCTCCATATACTTTTCATCGGACACGTCAAAAGCGATCGGCAGTCCGTTCTCCCTGTCCGCGTCGCTCATGCCCAGCGCCCTGCCCATGGCATCGTACATATCCTCATAAGCGCGCACGCCGTCCGCCGGGTGCACGTTCAGCGTGACATGAAGATTCCGCTCGTGAAGCCACCTTAAGAATCCCGCCGGATCCGGAAAGAGATCGCGGTTCCACGTGTACCCCGTCCAGCCGCTTCCATATTTCTCATCCACGTCCACCAGATGCCAGTCCATGTCAATGACCGCCACCGAAAAGGGGATCCGCTCCGCCGCAAAGCGCTCCATCAGCTCCCGATAGCTCGTCTCGGTATATTTGTGGTATCTGCTCCACCAGTTGCCGAGCGCATAGCGCGGCACCATGGGCGTCGTCCCGCACAGCCTGTAGAAATCCTGTATGCAGGTGAGATAATCCATGCCATAACCCCAGAAATACAGATCCTCCTCCTGCTCCTTGCGCGCCTCGATCCACCCGTCTTCCCTGATGACCAGGGAACTGCTGTCGTCCATCACGGCATAACCGCGCAGGGAGACCAGCCCGTCCTCAAGCGGGATCGCACCGTCCGCGCAGTCGAGTGTCCTGGTCGTTCCCCGCAGCTCGCGCGCGTCTGTCCCAGCTTTGTCTCCATAGTGCCACTCGTTCTCTTCCGGCAGAAATCCCCCCTCGACCCTGATGAAAAGACCGTCCGCACTGAAACGCCCCTTGTCATAATGGAGATGGAGCCTGTCCGTGATGATCTCCAGGGAATCCTCCGTGTCCGTCACCCTGTAATCACACACGCCCAGATCCCTGTTCCACACGGTCTGCGTCGGCCTGTCCTCAAAGACGCCCTTCTGTGAATATTCCAGTCTGACCAGCCCCGCCGTCAGAACGCTGATGCGCCAGCACGCACCCTGTATGATATTCCCTTTTCTGCACACCGGCTCCGCCTGTATACGATACTGTTCCTTCATCCTTCCACCCCTTTTATCCATGTATTTTATTTTTCACAAAAACGCCTACTTTTTCAAATACAGCATTCTCGCCTCATAAGGACGCAGCGTCCCCGCACTGCCTGTCTCCCTGTAATTGGTGGCCAGCAGCTCCATGTCCGAAATATCCTCCTCCAGCGAAAAACTGACCGTCCTGTCATAAAAATTACATATGACAAGAAGCCTGGAATCCTTGTTCGTCCTGGTATATGCAAAAATATTCTCGTCATCCTCCAACAGCAGCCGAAAATCACCGTCCACAAATACAGGATACTCCTTGCGCAGATGCACCAGCTTTCTATAGCAGGCGAAAACAGAATCCCCGTCGTTCACCTGTGCCGCGGCATGGATCTCCGTGTAGTTCGGATTGACCTTCAGCCAGGGCGTCCCCTGCGTGAATCCGGCGTTCTCTTCGTCGTTCCACTGCATCGGCGTTCTCGCATTGTCACGGCTCTTCGCATAGACAGAGCGCATGATCTCCTCCCTGGAATACCCTTTTTCCAGACGCTCCCGATACAGATTCAGCGTCTCGATATCGTGGTAGTCCTCGATGCCAAACTGCACGTTGGTCATTCCAAGCTCTTCGCCCTGATAGATATACGGCGTTCCCTGCAGACCGTGCAGGAGGATCGCCAGCATTTTTGCGGACTCCACCCGGTACTGCCCATCGTTTCCCCACCGCGAGACGATGCGCGGGAGATCATGATTGTTCCAGAACAGGCTGTTCCAGCCCCTGCCGCACAACTGCGTCTGCCAGCGCGCAAACACCTCCTTGAGCTTCATGAACGGCAGCGGCGCCAGATCCCACTTTTCTTTTCCTTCGATCTGATCCAGACAAATGTGCTCAAACTGGAATACCATGGACAGCTCGCTGTTGTCCGGATTGCTGTAGAGCTTCGCCAGCTCTGTCGTGGCGCCCCACGCCTCCCCGACCGTGACCAGATCCGCCTTCTGAAAAGTCTCCCTGCTCAGCTCCCTCAGATACTCATGCAGGCGCGGCCCGTTGTTCGTGATCTTTTTGTCCGGCTCCTTCGCGATCTGGTCGATCACGTCCAGCCTGAAACCGCCAACGCCCTTATCGATCCACCAGTTGATCATATCATAGATCTCCCGGCGCAGCCTGGGATTTTCCCAGTTGAGATCAGGCTGCTTCACGGAAAACTGGTGAAAATAATACTGCCCCACCTCCGGGACCCACTCCCACGCCGAACCGCCGAAAGCCGCCCGCATGTCATTTGGCGCTTCTCCCTCCACGCCGTCTCTCCAGACATAGTAGTCATGATACGGATTTTCCCTGCTCTTCTTTGCCTCCTGGAACCAGCGGTGCTCGTCCGAGGAGTGGTTCAGCACCAGATCCATGATGATGCGGATATGATGTCTGCCTGCCTCCCTGATCAGCGCCTCCATGTCATCCAGCGTGCCAAACATCGGATCGATATCCTGGTAATCAGAGATATCATACCCATTGTCGTCCTGCGGCGACCTGCACACAGGAGAGAGCCAGATCGCATCGATCCCCAGATCCTCCAGATAATCCAGCTTTGCGATGATACCCTGCAGGTCACCGATCCCGTCCCCGTTGCTGTCCGCAAAACTGCGCGGATAGATCTGGTAGATCACCGCACGTTTCCACCATTTGTCACTGCCCGTCTGAATTGTGTCTTTCACCCTGTCTTCCATTTATGATCGTTCTCCTTTCAAAATATTTGCTGCCAGCACTACTCGTCCAGAAGCATGCCTGGAGGCAATGCTTTTCTCATCTTTCTCATATTGATCCTCATCCATAAAAAATATGCTTCCCGCATTTCCATGTACAGCAGCCGATATATCAGCTATCTTACCAGCCAGAACAATACATGGTCTGTCACAGTTGATCGTAACACCGCTCTCATTTCCAAGCAGATTATAAGAGCGGATCAGCTCGATCAGCTTCGTTTTTCCTGATGCACTATGACCAAGAATAATCGTTATATTGCGTTTGATGCTCAACTTATACACCAGACGCCTCTGTCTGACTTCGATATCATACGATCCAACCATACTCACACCCCTAATTCAATACATACATGTTCAAATTCCCGCTGGTTGTGTACAACGGTATCCGTATTTACGATCCTGATGTCAAAAACGTGCTTTCCTTCCGTATGCACATCCTCATCAAACTCCATGATATATCCAAGCCTGACAGTAATATCCTTCGCTCTTCCGATCTCCAACAGCCATTTTGCACAGTTGTCACCACACTGGGAGGCATTATAAATGTGCGTCGGATCATTGTTGATCAGAATCAATGTTTTCACGCCTCCAGAAAGGTCCGTGATCGGTATCCCGCCCAGCACAGGACTGATCGCCATATTGGTATTGACGATCTCTGTCTCATCAATATCCAGAACCATTTTCTTTGTAAATGGATCCTCGATCCAGTCATCTTCATAGATGTTGTTAAAATAAACGGCTGTCGCCATTATCACATCTTCCCTGTCATTCCACCCGTCACCCAGATAAATGTTCAGCATACAACGACCTCCCCGCACTCAAATAATCCCACATCACGTGATATACCCCTATCACATTTTTTCTGCTGCTTCTCGTATTTTATCATGGTATCCGAGATGTGTAAAGAACCTTGTAATCTCCCTTCATACGAAGTACAATATCCGGTCAAGCATAGATTCCTGGTGTCGCTAATGGATATTCCTTTAGCATATCATTGAATCCGTCCCAGTTGCAGCTCTTCTTCTGACTTCTTCGATTCAGCCTTTTAAACAGGCTTTTATACCAGACGGAAAAACCGTTTGCCGTGCGGATCCTTTACGGGAGCTACGATATCCCCATAAAGGCGAAGGACAAGGAAAACCTGTGGGAGTCGGAGGAGGTCTACAAGTTTATCATATGTACTTTCTGCCCGCTGCTCGGCGATTATGAAGCCGGCACTCCCGAGTGCGGCTTCCTGTTTCCGGCCTTCATCGACAGGAGCACCGATATCCACGGCATCATGGTCTATCAGGCAGACGAAAGGCATCCACATGAGGAACTCGTCCGGGAGATCCTGTTTCACTGATCTGAAAAATGAAAATGAATAAAACCAAATTATTTAATTCAGTATTCTTGTTCCGGTCATGAGTGCAAACCAGAAATCCGCATTCTCTCGTCCGCACTCGAGCGTCTGCAGCGCGGTGCGGACGAATGCATCTTTGTTGACAACAGTGTCAGAAACCTCCATGCGGCGCAGAACCTCAGAATCCATATAGTGCTGTTCAACAGGGACAATGACGTCTATTCATGGAATGTCGTAAACAGCTTTGAGGAGCTGGAAGAGATGAAGAAACACCATGCGAAGACCTATAGTACATGTTGTCGCCAAGCCTTATAAGTGCACCTGATGCACCAGACAGCAAATAACTGCCCGCTGCACACGAAACAAAAACTGCTTTATTTTTGGAAAATGTCAAAAAAGAACAGATTAGAAATTATTGTAAGACGTTTTCATAATCCTGCAGGTCATGGTAGATGCCATCAACGCGTACTATATTATCATCTATAATCTTGTATAGTAAAAAATACCGATGGCTTTTCAAGTGGATCGTCCGATACCCAAAGGTTCGTCACTTAGGGTCGTCACACAGTTTCAGGCTACCAGCCACATAAGAAAGTCTGAGTCTGGTCTCTTCCATATCTTCTTTAACATTTCTGGCTGCCTGTTCGTTTCCCAAGTCCTGCCGAATGTAACGCAGAATTTGGGCAAACTGCGTCTTGGCGCTGTGTACAATGACGACTTTATATTCTGAGTTCCCGGTAAACTTCATCAAGCGCTTCTCCCATCTCCTGATATTCTCCTCTGGCAAACTCATTTTCAGCTTCTTCTATATCCTGCAAAAAATCTTGCCGCGACATGGGCTTCAGAAACCGTCCAACCGCCTCGTCAGCCATTTTATCTTCATGGCGCTGAAATAACTTTTCTGCTAAAGCCTGCACCCTGATTAGATCCGGTTCTGGCAGACCTTTCAGAATGGAGATCGTGTTCTCCAACGTAGTCATTTATGGTGCTCCTTTCAATTCAATTGTAATGCCATATTATTCGCGTTTATCTATTCCCATATAATAGCATCTTATCTGTCGAATAGAAACCTTTTGCTTTTTATTTATAAACTTTTTATGATTTACCATGATTGAATTTCGTTGCGCAGTACAGCGCCCGGTTTTCATCTTCTGTCAATTCACGAATTTTTGCATTTTCCTTGAGCCGGATATAAAAACGGCACAGTTATGATTTTTACAGTTCCTCCCTCTGTCCGTCTGGCAGGGCGTAAATATCATATATTGTATAAGTTTTGCCCTGTGCTGATGCCATATGTAATTCCCCGCCCTCCTTCGATTTTAGTGAAACACCACAGCAGTTTAACTGTCAAATTCCCTGGGCTTATGATATCATACCCGGCAGGAATCTCCGCCGCCAAGTACCGGCAGTCATCCTCTCTTCCTGCCGGAAGATGGAATTTTGTATCATATTTATTGCAGTCAGTAATTTCCATTATCAATATCAAAATTATCTGATAAAACTTTACTTATGTCTTTTTGAGGATCATTTACATCTTGATATTCTCCTAAATACTCCCTCTTTATCTGTACATCTTCATTTTCAAATTCATATTTTAACCCGCCTATATGTACTGCCTGACCGGAATCCTCTACATAACTTGCATTGCCGCTGTAAAACAAAACGATATTATACGATAAGTCCGCCACAGAACTAAAAAACTTAATTCCATCATAACCCAAATCCATGACTGCATCAGCAAAGCATTGTGTAATATTGTATTGCTTATCGGGATTTGGAATAGACATTATCTTTGCAAGATTCATAAGTTTCACATACTGCTCTATCGCATTATCACTAAATGCATAATCATAAAAGTCTAATTTTGTAAAGTCAATTAGTTTTACTTCCTTATTTATCTTAAACTGCCCTATTGAAACATAATGCCCTACACTTGGTCTGATCTCATTGATTGCGGTTTCCAATGAAGATGCCAAATATAGATAAGAAGTGCCTTTCCTGTTAAATCTTCCATCATTGGCAATGGATGGTTTTGGCGCTCCGATCTTTGACCCTTTATATGGAATTGCCACCCTATGCCTGTCTTCCTCCAAAATATCGGGCTTGACAAGCATTTCATCTATACCGATCCTTGCCCTGAACAAAACATCACCAAACATCTTCTCTTCCAAAGGCTTGATCAAATCCCGAATCTCATTACTTATTTTCTTTGCAACAAAATATGGATTATTCAGTTCTGCATATTCATTCAGCCTGTCTAACCAGAACCAATGCTCATCCTTAATCGGCTGCATAAAAGCATCCATTCTTCCCCCGCCGTAATATAAGGAAACATCTTTGTCATAATTATTGATATGCCCTTCAAATTGTTCCAGAACATCATACAAATCTCCTTCTTCCGCAGAATCAGAAAAACTTAAATTAAAATTGAAAATCTCATTTTCATTTTCTAATAAATCTACCCAATTCCAAGTACCGCCCCAGTGAGAATTATACAAAATTTCCGAATAATAATATCGGAAAACTCCCTTAAATAAGCTCTGAAATTTCTTATCGCATAAATCAATTGTTATCCTGTCGCTTTTTCCGCATTTACAGCATTGATCTTTTTTCCCATTATTCCTTATATATTTCTTTAACCATTGATTTTTAAAACAGTCCTCACAGAGCCTGTATCCCATAAAAGAATTCCTCCATCTGTCAAATGCCTTTGATTATTAATAAATACCATACCAGAAATACACTGCAGCGATAAATCTTTGACTTTTCCATCTGCAGGTTCAGTCTTATTTTATCACTTTCTGAATTCAAATGAAATTTATTATTTTTCATGATCTGTCTTGAGGCGATGCGGCGCATCGTTGATAGATATTGGTGTGCAAGATTGGGAAAATTAGCCTGCAAGGGAAATTCAGACCTTTTGACACCCTAATCATTTAATCTGGCATATACATATGTATCTTTCCAAACCGCTTTTCCTGTTTCATCTCTCCAAAAATATATATTTTTTCTAAAATGAGCTTCACGCTGAAATTCTAACGCTTCAAGTAATTTCCATGAATTCTTATTGTTGGGGTCACATTCTGCGTATATCCTATGCACTCCATTTGAAAATGCCCGTTGAATTAAGGCTTTGCAGCTCTCAGC
>VSNO01000103.1 GCA_009774375.1 Lachnospiraceae bacterium | reverse complement strand
CTAGCAGGATTTGGCAATGTCCATTATATAAGAATGTCAATTTATCTTGCAACACTTACTTATCGCACTTTTTGCGCATAAGATACAGCATACGCCAAAATACCTCAAAATCCGCTCAAATACCTTAAAAATGGCTGTTCTTTCTTGTTGAAAGAGCTGAAATCTTTATGTCTTTTTTGCGATTTTCAAATGTCGTGGGCGATTTTTACGCGATTACTTTTTTTCATTTCATGGTTTATTTTGCGAATATATTCCTTTCTTGACACCTCCTCCGGTTTGATGTACACATCCGCTCCCTGCACCTTTTCCCTGATGAACATCGCCTGCTCATACAGGGATCTCTGCCGGAAATCCGCCGCGTTTGTGCGAAACAGGTTCCGCAAGCTCCTCCTGCCAAAAGCCGTCCCAACCTTGTTTCCTCCGATCCCCAGACCTCTTCCCCACGTGATGTTGGCATGTACACAGAAGTTTTTCAAAACCTCCATCGCCACAGTGGTCTGCTCGCCCTCGTACAGCTCTGTGTAGAGGATCGCATAAAATTTCCCGCCGATGCTCTCGCCGTTGATCACCGCCTGTTCCACCTTTTCAAGAAAATGCAGGACATCTGCAGACACACTGTCCAGATAGACGTCCGCCGCAAGAACGATCGCATGCGCATCCTCGAGATAACGGTATATCCGGTCCCAGTCCATATGCTTCTCGATCTTCACTGATATCAGCTCTTCCTTCCGTGCATATTCCCGGATGCTCTCGGCACACGCCACACTGCCATCCGCCAGTGTGTATCCGCCATCCAAAAACAGTATCATACTTACATCCCCCTAAATCCGCCTGGTATCCCGCCGTCCTACACAAGGATACCTTTGAGCTGTCTTAGCTGATCCACTGTATCATAAAAGGCGATCCTGACGCCTCTCGCCTGCAGGGATATGCCGTCTGACACTGACAGTATCCTCGCGGACTGTTCTTCCCGCGGCGTGATATTGTTCCCATAAAAACAGCACACCATGCCGAACGTGTTTTTGTTCGCACTTTTCACTTCATAGTGTGTCTGTCCGTGCCGCATCTCGAGCAGCGGTCCGAAATGCTTTCTGCACTTTTCCAGCACTCCCTGGACAAACGGACTGAAGCCCCCATAGACACAGCGGCTGATCAGCACGAGCTGTGAGCAGCTTCCCATCAGTCCCCCGATGTCTGTGCCTTCACAGCCTCCGCTTTCGCTTATGACAACATCCTTTTCCTGAAGCCTCATTCCGAGCTCCTGCCACGACTTTTCCTGCAGGTCATGTACGATCACTTTCATCTGACATATCCCCTTTTATTCAAGAGTTACCATAAGTCTACCATATTATGACAATTTAAAAAAGTCTTTCGCAAAAATATCTTTGCTGTTTTTATAAAAAGTATTGACATTCAAATCCAAAATTAGTATAGTTAAAAAGTCAGTGGATGGGTCTTAGTCATGGCGAAGTAGCTCAGTTGGCTAGAGCACGCGGTTCATACCCGCGGTGTCGAGGGTTCGAATCCCCCCTTCGCTATTTTTTTGTGCATTCCTTCAGGAAACGCCAGGAAGCTCCCTGCCAGAATGCAGGGCAGGGAAATATCCCCTGCCCTGCATTTTTTATCCTCATTTTTATCGATCCATCTTCGGCAGTGTCGCAAAGCTCTTTACAAGCTCCTCGTCCGTCGGGACATAATCCGCCATCTCCCCGTCGTTGAACTTCTGATATGCGACCATGTCAAAATATCCTGTACCTGTGAGACCGAACACGATATTCTTCTCCTCGCCCGTCTCCCTGCATTTCAGCGCCTCATCGATCGCTACCCTGATCGCGTGGCTGCTCTCGGGCGCCGGAAGGATGCCCTCCACTCTCGCAAACGTCTGCGCCGCCCGGAACACCTCTGTCTGCTCCACGCTCCTCGCCGATATGATCCCGTCGTCATACAGCTGTGACACGATCGAACTCATACCGTGGTACCGAAGTCCGCCGGCATGGTTTGCCGATGGGATAAAACCGCTTCCGAGCGTGTACATCTTGGCCAGCGGACAGATCTTTCCCGTATCGCAGTAGTCATACGCGTAAACACCCCGCGTCAGGCTCGGACAGGATGCCGGCTCGACTGCTATGATCTCATAGTCCGCCTCACCCCTGAGGATCTCCCCGACGAACGGAGAGATCAGTCCGCCCAGATTGGAGCCGCCGCCCGCACAGCCTATGATCATATCTGCCTTGATCCCGTACTTATCCAGAGCGGACTTGGTTTCAAGCCCGATGATCGTCTGGTGCAGCAGCACCTGTGACAGCACAGACCCCAGCACGTAGCGATATCCCTCCTGTGACGTGGCTGCCTCGACCGCCTCGGAGATAGCGCAGCCGAGGCTTCCTGTCGTTCCCGGGAACTCCTCGTTGATCTTTCTCCCGACATTGGTCAGCATGGAAGGAGACGGCGTCACTTTGGCCCCGTATGTCCGCATCACTTCGCGGCGGAAAGGCTTCTGTTCATACGATACCCTGACCATATACACCTGGCAGTCCAGATCAAAATAAGAACACGCCATGGACAGGGCTGTTCCCCACTGACCGGCACCAGTCTCTGTGGTCACACCTTTCAGCCCCTGTTCCTTCGCATAGTAAGCCTGCGCGATCGCCGAGTTGAGTTTGTGGCTGCCCGACGTGTTGTTTCCCTCAAATTTGTAATAGATATGCGCCGGTGTATCCAGCTTCTTCTCCAGACAGTACGCGCGCGTGAGCGGCGACGGACGATACATCTTGTAAAAATCGCGTATCTCCTGCGGTATGTCGAAATACGGCGTCGTGTCATCCAGCTCCTGTCTGGCGAGCTCCTCACAGAAGATCGGCGCCAGCTCCTCCACCGTGACCGGCTTCATCGTCGCCGGGTTCAGGATCGGCGCGGGCTTATTCTTCATATCCGCCCTCACGTTGTACCACTGTCTGGGCATCTCACTCTCTTCCAGATAAATTTTGTACGGTATTTTGTCACTCATGATATTGTCTCTCTTTCTTTGATAGATTTTATGCATTCTCATTGATTATACACTTTATCGCAGTGAAAGTAAAGGTCTTATCATTTCAGGGACTCCGCCTGAAGCTTATCAAACTCCGCCATGCATTCGTCGACCGTGGCGCCGTTTAGCAGCTCGCGCACGATCAGGCATGTGTTTCCCCACTGCTCAACCTTCATCGACGCGTTGGAACCAAGGACAAAAACATTCTCGTTGATCCTGTCGCTGAGCGGCTTCAGCGCAGGAACACACTCCACCTCAACATTTTTCGACGGGGAGATCACCCTGTTCGTCCCTGCATAAACCTGCAGCGCATCATCGGAAACCATGATGTCCAGTGTCCGCAGCGCATCCTGCGCATGTTCCGCGTTTGCGCCGACCGCGATCCCTGTCATGGGCATCACCGGCATCTGCCCCCTGCTGCTCGGAAACCCGATGACCAGCATGTTGAAATCCGCCTTTCCATAGGCAGTTTCCGTGTTCGCCGCCCCCCAGTATGCCATGACGATCGGCGTCTTCTGCGCCAGGAAATCAGCTCCCTCCCCATCGATCGCCTCGCTGACATACGCCTTCCCGGCGTCGATATATCCCTGGTCGATCAGCTCCTGCAGGAACTCAAAACCAGGGCGCATGTAGTCACTGTATTTTTTCTCCCCGCTGTTGAGCGCCGCGATCTCCGCCTCCGTATTTCCACCGTTGTACAGATCCGCATATGCCTGTGCGAACACAAAGGTCTCCAGCCACCAGCGGTTTGCGCCGACCGGCGTCTCGATCCCGTTCTCCTTAAATACCCTGCAGCATTCCAGAAAATCCTCCGGCGTCTCCGGCAGCTCGAGCCCATACTGGTCAAACAGATCCTTATTGACAAACAGGCCGTACGCCACGACCTCCTGCGGTATCGCCACCAGCTTTCCGTCCACGACATTTGCCGCTCTTACCACATCCCGCAGGTTCTTTGCACTGTCAAGATCCGACAGGTCCATCAGTTTCCCTTCCGCCGCCAGGATCTGGATGGTATCAGGATTGAGCAGATACAGATCATCCATGTCATTGCGCGCCCTTTCAAGCGCCACGTCGTCATACGTTTTGTCCTGATAATCTTCCGCTGTGTACGTGATGTAATCCACCGACACGCCCAGCTGCTCCTCCGCCATGGCAACAGTCTTCTCCGACGCACTTCTCGCCACATTGTCCGCGCCCGGCTTCGTCTTCTCCATCGGGCTGAACAGCGTAACTGTCCGCTCCTCCTCCTTCTCAAAAGTCTTCAGTCTGCTGTCTGGACTGTCTCCGCCGCAGGCGCTGAGCGTCAGCGCCGTCATTCCCGCCAGACAAAGTGCCGTCATTTTTTTAATCTGCCATTTCATTTCTTATTTCCTCTCATAAACATACTTCGCGATCACTTTTTTCAGCAGCTCCACATCGATCGGTTTCGCCAGATGGACATTCATGCCTGCCCCCAGAGCCTCCTTCTCATCCTCCGCAAATGCGTTCGCCGTCATGGCGATGATCGGTATCGTACCGGCGTCTGCGCGCGCCAGCGACCTGATCGCCCTCGTCGCGTCGTAACCATTCATGACTGGCATCTGCACATCCATCAGGATCGCATCGAACGCTCCCTGCGCCGCCTGTTCAAAGCGCTCCACTGCCAGCTGCCCGTTCCCGACGATCTCGCAGTCCGCTCCCTCGATCGACAGGATCTCCTTCAGGATCTCGGCATTGATCTCATTGTCCTCCGCCGCCAGAAAATGCAGCCCCTCCAGGCTGCCGGCATCCCCGGCTCCTGCCGTGTCTGCGCCAGTCTGAACTGCCCGCAGCTCCAGGATCTTCTCCTGAAACGCAGACACAAAAAACGGTTTGATGAGCAGGCCTGTATTTGGCAGCTGCAGCGCCTCATCTGTTCCCTCCGCTTCGTAGTCTGCCAGAAACAGTAAAGGCACCGTATCCGGCAGCAGCGCGTGCAGTTCCTTTATCTGCCGGATCCCCTCTGTCCCGACAATGTTCCAGTCGACCAGGAGCAGCTGGTAACACTCTGCTGACGCCTGTTTCTCATGCAGTGCCCGCACTGCTTCCGCCGCAGTCAGGACCGTGTCCGTCACAACGCCGGAGTCGTTCATCAGCCTCCGGATGTTCTCGCAGACCTCCTGCTCCCCGTCCACTGCCAGGATCCGTGAGATACCGCTATCCTGCCAGAATTTCTTATAGGCATGCCCCTCCGGTATGCGCAGCTCCAGTTCGACACAGAACAGCGTGCCTCTGCCAACCTCGCTCGACACGTCGATCGTTCCGCCCATCAGCTCCACGATATTCTTGGTGATCGCCATGCCAAGTCCGGTGCCCTGCACTTTGTTCGTCGTGCTGTTCTCCGCTCTCGTGAACGCATCGAACACCACTTTAAGATACTCCGGCGTCATCCCGTATCCATCGTCCTGCACCTCGATCCGTATCCGCTCAAACTGCGGGCTCCGCTGTTTCCCGCCAATGATGCGGAACCAGATATTCCCGCCCTCCTGCGTGTACTTTACCGCATTGGAAAGGAGGTTGATCAGGATCTGGTTGATCCTTGTCTCGTCTCCCATCAGATACTCATGCGCTACATTTGTGACCTCCACATGAAATCTCTGATGCCGCGCCGCTGCCATCGGTCGGATGATCGCGTCCACAGAGGATACCAGGTCGTTCAGCGTAAACTCCTCGACCGTGAGCACGACCTTGCCGCTCTCGATCTTCGACACATCCAGAATATCATTGATCAGACTGAGCAGGTGCTGTCCGGATGCCATGATCTTCTTCGTGTACTCCCGCACTTTTTCCGGATTGTCCGCGTCCCTGGCAAGCAGCGTCGTGAAACCGATCACCGCATTCATCGGCGTGCGGATATCATGGGACATGTTCGAGAGGAACATGGTCTTGGAATTGCTCGCGACCTGTGCCGCCTGCAATGCCTCCGCCAGCTGCCTGTTATACTGCTCCCGCTCTCGCTCCCGCTCTTCCCGGAGCCTGTTCTGCTGCCTCTGGTTCAGGAAATAGATGGCACAGCACAGGAAGAATGTGATCAGCATCACTGCGACAACGATCAGGATATTCTGATTCACCGTATCCCCTTCCTGCTGGATCGCCTCGATCGGGACATACCCGATGAGATACAGCGTCCCCTCATTCACCGACCACATGTAGATGAGCGAATCCTTATCGCGGATATCATGGTCAAACATAATGTTTTTTCCACTCTGGACACTCTCCAGAACCTCCTCCAGCAGGTTCTCATCCTGAATATCATTTGCCCTGAAAAAATCTTTCAGGTTCAGATGCCCTGCACTGCGCTCGCCCATCCCTTTCGGTTTGAGGACAAGCCGCTCGCTCTGGGCATCCATGATATAGAGCATCGCCCGCTTGTTGTAAAATCCATCGGGCAGGGATCTGTCCAGCGAGTCATAGATATACTCCACGTAAAGCGACGCGATCGTTTTTCCGTCGCGCTCGACCGGGCACTTTAATGTATATGCCCACGTCCCCATAAAATTCACATAGGACTCAGACACCGCCAGTCCACCCACGGTTCCTCCCGCCGAGAAGTCCAGTCCCTCCTCCGAGAAAACCTCTCCTGTGTTGGACATCCCTGTCGTCTCACCTGCACGGATCAGCGAGATCCTGACCATTGTCGAACTGTTCTGATAAGTCTGGATGTATCTCATGGGGTCTGGCGCCAGCGCGATCTCCTGCGCCATCAGCCGCTGAAACTCCGCATCCTTGTTGATCACCGCCTCGATCGTACTCTCGATCAGGTCAAGGCTTTCACTGAGATTCTGGATCGCTGACGCCTCCATCTGCACCGAAATCTTTTGCGCGACAGAGAATACAACAACACCCAGTATGCCAAAAAAGATGATTATAGAGAGCAGGAGCGGGACTCCCCCATCCTTTTTTTGTCCTTGTCTTTTCTTCATTTCCTATCTCCATTTCTCATCCCGGCCCGAAGGCCGGGATAAAGGAATCTTTCACCAGCTACTGCTAGTACAGCATTGCCTAAACAACACCTGCTATTTAGGCAACGCTGCACTAAATTATTATACGCGCAGATGTATTTTTATGTCAATACGGACCGGGGCGCGCGACGGCGTCCGTCAGCGCATGCTGGCATATTTCCTCCGGACACCCATGTGCATAAAAAAATGTAACGCTCATATATCAATAGGGCGTTACATTTTTGACTTGCGCACATTTCATGAACAGGATCAGGATTCTCAGAGCGCGCTGATCCTGTCGAATTTGTTGTGCAGCTCTGACGCGACCTGTCCGATCATCTCAGCAGACGCGGCGATCTCCTCCGTGCTCGCCGCCAGATTGGAGATCCGCTCATTCACATTGTCAACAACCTTCATCAGATTTTCTGAGCTCTCCATCAGCTTTGTCATCGCCGCCACGATCTGTTCCTTATTCTTGCTGCTGTCATCTGCTGCGCCCCTGCTGACATCGCTCAGCGTCTTGATCTCCTGTGCCACCACAGCAAAGCCTTTTCCGACTTCGCCAGCCCTTGCCGCCTCTATGGAAGCATTGAGTGACAGCAGGTTCGTCTTTGCCGCCACCTTGGTGATATTCTCATTATTGCCTCCAAGCTGGTCTAACAGTTCGTGGATCTCTCCAAAGGACTTCTTCATCTCATCGCAGAAATCGACAACCTCCACCATCGCCATGCTGATGTTGGTGCTCTCCTCCGCATTGTTGTTGTTGCCGTCGATCATCTCGTCGATCGATGCGTTCAGTGTCGTGAACTCACCGTTTGCCTCTGAGACCATCACGCTGATCGTCTCATTCTTCTGTGCCATCTCCGCGTTCTTTGCTTCCACCTCAAACGAGATCTCCTGTATGTGTTCCTTCTCCCGCTCCGCTACATTTTTTATATAATGGACACAGCTGTCCTTGTTATTACAGCCATTGAAGATCGCCGCCGCCATCTCCGTACAGGTATCATATCCGCAGGCGCTGCAGTCGATATGCTGCTGCACGTCTTTCGTCTTGTCCATATCCCTGAAAATGTCATTGAATTCTGCCTGGCTTGGCCTGCGTATCTCGTTCCCGATCGATTTATCTGTGTATTCACGCATGAAATCGTTGATGTCAAGGCGCGAAAACTGCCTGTTGAGGCTCCGCAGTCTCTGTGCGGGCGTCGCCTTTCTCGCCCACGCACTGCTCTTTCTGTTGGATTTGCTCGCCTCCTTGATCGCCTGAAGCTCATAGAGAATGTCATCTGTCCTGGTCTTTTCCTCCTCCACGCCTGTGCCGTAGATACAGCCCTGCGCACAGTTGAGCGCATCGACCATGAACGGAAGACGCCTGCCTCCAAGAACCCGCTCTTTGTAGTCCTCAAGAAAATCGTAGGCGTGCTTCTCTCCCTCGACCTGGCGTATAAACACTTCCTCACCGCAGAACCAGTATACATTCTCCTTGAGTCCTCCGGGCATGGGATAGATCGATCCGAGACCATACTCGATCTCATCCGGCGCCGGTTCCGCCTTGATATTGTGCTGCCTTGCATATTTTGCCAGATGGTCAAACGTCACATTATAGCTCACATAGCCTTTATTCTTCGGATCGCTGATCTCATCCTTCTTGGCAATACACGGACTGATAAAGGCAAGTTTATCCGCGATGTTCAGATATTTTTTTGCATAGACCGCAGCACACATCAGCGGGCTCTGTATCGGCACAAGCTTTGGTATCAGTTCCGGTATGTAATGTTCTATATAATTGACAACTGCAGGACACGGCTGGGAGATCCCCCCCTGGAAATTGTGTTCCGTAATATATTTAATGTACCCCCATGTCGTGATATCCGCCCCGAAGCTCACACTTATGATACGGTTTACACCAAGCTTCTTCAGTCCTCCAAGTATCTGCCGGTACTCATTTGGATAGTTCGCCGCAAATGCAGGAGCCCACAGGACCGATATTTTCTCTCCTCCTGAGAGCGCTTCGAAAAAAGCCTCTGTGTCGTCCACAAACTCCCTCGCATTGTGTTCACATGCATCGAAACAGGCGCCGCACGCGATACACTTGTCGCCGTCCACCTCGATCCTCTGAATCCCTGATTCCGTCTTGACAGCCCGGTTGGCAACGATCACCGGACAGGCCGAGATACATTTATTACAGCCGATACATTTGTCATTTGTAAAAATTAGTCCCTTCTGATTCCCGTACATTGCGCATCCATCCTCTCTCGTTAATTTATTAACACATCAACATTTTAGCACAAAGTTTATTCCACGTACACATTTCTCATTACATTTTGGGCATGTGACCCAAAATTTTGTAAAATTTGCACAAAAAAGGAACCTTCACTGCTGTCGGTTCCCTTTCAGAACGCTCATTCCGCGTCACCTGCTGTCCGTTCTCACATCCTCTCCGGCGCCGAGAAGCCCAGCAGATCGATCGATGTCTCGAGCACATCGCGCGCGAGTACAAGGAGCGCGATCCAGCCTGCTTTTCTGGATCCGTCCTCCTCCGCGAGGATCTTCGTCTCATGATAAAAATGGTTGAACGCGTTGGCAAGGTCGTAGATATAGGCACAGATCCTGTGCGGTGCGTACTCCTCGCACGCCGCCTCGACGCTCGCATTGAACTTTGCAAGCGCCATCATGAGCTGCTTCTCGCTGTCGTTGACCGGCGCCTTGATCCCGCTGCGCACTGCCGCCACATCTCCGCCGTTTTCCGAATACTTTGCGAGGATCGACTTGATGCGCACGATCGTGTAGAGGATATACGGGCCTGTGTCCCCCTCCGACGATGTAAAACGGTCGATGTCAAAGATGTAATCCTTGCTTGCCTGGTTTGACAGATCGCCGTATTTCAGCGCGGCAAGCCCTACCACCTGCGCCGTCGCGGCGGCCTCCTCGTCCGTCGTCTCACGGCTTTCCTTAATCTTGCAAAACATCTCGTCGTTGATCTCCCCGATCAGGCTTTCAAGGCGCATCACGCCCCCCTCGCGCGTCTTGAACGGCTTCCCGTCCCTGCCGTTCATCGTACCAAAGCCGAGGAATCTCAGTTCCGTGTCGTCCTGCACGAGCTTCGTCTTGCGCGCGCAGCGGAACACCTGCTCGAAATAGAGCTCCTGGCGCTTGTCGACCACATAGACGATCCTGTCCGGCTTCTCCGTCTCCATGCGCATCATGATCGTCGCAAGATCCGTCGTGTTGTAGAGCGCCGCCCCGTCGGATTTCAGTATCATGCACGGCGGCACCTCCTTCGTGTCAGTGTCCTCCTTCACGTCGACGACGAGCGCCCCCTCGCTGACATAGGCGTAGCCGCCCGCCTTCATCGCATCGACCATCTGCGGTATCAGATCGTGCACGGCGGATTCCCCGTTCCACAGATCAAAATCGACATTCAGCTTCTCATAATTTTTCTTCAGATCCGCGACAGAGACCGCGATGATGTGGTTCCACAGTGCGCGGTATCCCCGCACGCCGCTCTGCAGCTTGTAGGTGCACGCCATCGCGTCCGCCTTGTACGCCTCGTCCTCCTTGGACCGCCTGCTCGCAAACGGGTAGATCTCCTCCAGCTCCGCGATCGTAAAGGGCGGCTCCGCCGGATACTCCCCTGCATAGTCCTCATCAAAATAGACAAGCTCCGGTTTTCTCACCTTAAGCTCATTCATGATCAGTCCCATTGGCTGTCCCCAGTCGCCAAGATGGATATCGCCGACCACCTCATGCCCCATATAGCGCGCGATGCGCTTGATGCTCTCCCCGATGATCGCGGAGCGCAGATGCCCCACATGCAGCGGCTTTGCCACGTTTGGCCCGCCGTAGTCAATCACGATCTTCGCCGGATTTTTAACCTCTTCCAGACCGTATTTCTCGTCCGCCCGCATGTTGCTGATATATTCCCCGACAAACGCGTCTTTCAATGTCAGGTTCAGAAAGCCGGGCGCGACAGCCTCCGCTCTCTCAAAGACTTTGCTGTCAGAAAGCTTTGCCGCAACATCGTTTGCGATCATGATCGGCGCTTTCTTATACTGCTTTGCGCCCGCCATCGCGCCGTTGCACTGGTACTCGCACAGATCCGGCCTGTTCGAGAGCGTCACCTTGCCAAGGTCGCGCGCATACCCCGCCTGCTCGAACGCATCTTTCATTTCATCAGATATCAGATCTAAAATTTTTTTCATTGTAACCTCCATATATCTTTCCAACATATATCCGTGAAGAACGCTGCTCTTGCGTTCTTCGGTGTGAAACTTAGATTTTCTTAGCGGGCGTCTTTGGGCCGCTTAGAAAATCTTTTCACACTATACACGCACCCGCAGTAATTCTGCCTGTACAGTCCATACTCCGCCGACAGTTCGATCGAGCGCTTGTAGCCGTTCTTCTTCTTGAAATCGGACGGCAGCCAGGGAACCTGGTATTCCTCCGCCAGACGCTCCCCGATCTCATTTAGTTTTGCCGCATTTTTCAGCGGGCTGATCGTCAGTGTCGTCGCAAAATAGTCCTGTCCCGACTGCCTTGCAAGCTCCGCCGTCTTTCTGAGCCTGAGCGCATAGCAGGCAAAACAGCGCTCTCCGCCCTCCGGGCACTGTTCCAGCCCCTTCGCAGCCGCATAAAAAGCCTCCGGCTCATAGTCTCCCTCCACGACTGCAATCGGGTATCCGCTGTCAGCCATTTCGTTATAGGCTGCGATCAGGCGCTTCTGTTCCGCGACACGCTTCCGGTACTCTGCCTCCATCGAGATATTCGGATTATAATAAAACACCGTGATCTCAAAATACCGCCGCAGATACTCGAGCACATAACTGCTGCACGGCGCGCAGCAGCTATGCAGCATAAGGCGCGACGGCGCTGTCAGCTGCCCGAGGATCCTGTCCAGTTCTTTTTGATAATTTCGTGCGTTTGATGATCTTTGTGCTTCCATTGCCCTCTCAATACTCCTGTTTTGCAATCCTTAATAATCGCGCGCCCGTGTGCATAGTAATAGAAAAAGTGCCATCACCTGACACCCTTTCTATTTCGGATCCAGCGACTTCCCTGTAGCCCCGCCATGCACGACACAGGAAAGCCCCCGCCGCACATCACAGCTCTGCGATGTTCACCAGCGTCAGCGGATTGTCATTCTTGCTCTCAAGGCTTGTCGCCAGCGCCTTTGCCGTATCCAGCGCCGTGATGCAGTTGACACCGGTCTCGATCGACACTCTCCGGATCAGGAATCCGTCTCTCGATTTGTCGCGCCCCTGTGTCGGCGTGTCGATCACGAGGTCGATCTTGTGGCCGAGGATCAGATCCATGACGGTCGGTGATTCCTGCTGGATCTTATTGACTTTCTTTGCCTTGACGCCCGCGTCATTCAGTGCCTTTGCCGTGCTGCGCGTCGCGTAGATCGTGTAGCCGAGCGCCTCAAAACGCCTTCCGATCTCGATCGCCTCGCCCTTGTCCGCGTCCTTCACGGTGATGATCATGCGCTTATGCTTTGGCAGGTCGATGCCGGCTCCGAGAAACGCCTTGTACAGCGCCTCGTTAAAGGTCTTTGCGATGCCAAGGCACTCTCCTGTGGACTTCATCTCCGGTCCGAGGCTGATCTCGGCGCCCCTGATCTTCTCGAAGGAGAACACCGGCATCTTGACCGCGACATAATCTGCCTCTTTCTGAAGTCCCGGCTCGTACCCAAGCTCCCGGATCGTCTTTCCGATAATGACCTCCGTGGCAAGATCCACGATCGGGATCCCCGTAACCTTGCTGATGTAGGGAACTGTCCTCGAAGAGCGGGGATTCACCTCGATCACAAACACTTCCTCCCCGACAGCGATGAACTGAATGTTGATCAGCCCTTTCACATGCAGCGCCTTCGCGAGCCGCCTCGTGTACTCCGCGATCGTCTCCTTCACCGTGCCGCTGATCGTGTGTGCCGGATAGACAGAGATCGAGTCGCCGGAGTGAACTCCCGTTCTCTCTATATGTTCCATGATCCCCGGGATCAGGATATCCGTGCCGTCACAGACCGCGTCCACCTCCAGTTCCTTGCCCTGCAGGTACTTGTCGACTAGGATCGGGTGATCCTGCGCGATGCGGTTGATGATCTCCATGAATTCCTCGATCTCCTCGTCGGAGATGGCGATCTGCATGCCCTGCCCGCCAAGTACATACGACGGTCTGACGAGCACCGGATACCCCAGACGGTTTGCGACCTCCTTTGCCTCCTCCGCCGTGTAGACCGTGCCGCCCGCCGCGCGCGGGATCTGTGTCTCCTCGAGGATCCTGTCAAAGAGTTCCCGGTCCTCCGCGGCGTCGACGTCCTCCGCCTTCGTCCCGAGGATCGGCACGCCCATCTTCATCAGGCTCTCCGTGAGCTTGATCGCAGTCTGTCCGCCAAACTGCACGACCGCCCCGTCAGGCTTCTCGATGTTGACGATATTCTCCACGTCCTCCGGCGTCAGCGGCTCAAAATAGAGCTTGTCCGCGATGTCAAAATCCGTGCTCACCGTCTCCGGATTATTGTTGATGATGATCGTCTCATATCCTGCCTTCGAAAACGCCCATGTCGCATGTACCGAGCAGTAGTCAAACTCGATCCCCTGCCCGATGCGGATCGGTCCCGAGCCGAGCACCAGCACCTTTTTCGGCGGGTTCGTCTCCACAGCCTCGTTGACGCCGTCGTAACATGAATAATAGTACGGCGTGCTCGCCTCGAACTCTGCCGCACAGGTATCCACCATCTTAAATGCCGCAGTCACATGACCCGCATAGCGCATCTGCTTCACTGCCGTCTCCTCGATACCGGCGAGCCGCGCGATCACGCTGTCAGGAAATTCCAGCCGCTTCGCCTCTTTTAAGAGCTCCAGTGTGAGCGGCTGTGTCTCCAGCGCGTGCTCCATCTCCACAAGAATGGCGATCTTGTCGATGAACCACCGGTCGATCCTCGTGATGTCATAGATGGCGTCCTGACTGATCCCCTTTCTGAGTGCCTCCGCGATCACATAGATCCTTTGGTCATCGACCTTCTCCAGCCGCCTCAGCAGCGCCTCCCTGTCAAGCGCGGAGAAATCATAGCTTCTGAGGCAGTCCACATGCTGCTCCAGCGATCGGATCGCCTTCATCAGCGCGCCTTCAAAGTTCGTGCAGATGCTCATGACCTCACCGGTCGCTTTCATCTGCGTGGTGAGCGTCCGCTTTGCCGTGATGAACTTGTCAAACGGAAGCCGGGGCATCTTCACGACACAGTAGTCCAGCGCCGGCTCAAAGCTTGCATAGGTTTTTCCAGTGATGGCATTCCTGATCTCGTCCAGCGTGTAGCCGAGCGCGATCTTTGCCGCGACCTTCGCGATCGGATACCCCGTCGCCTTGGAAGCCAGCGCAGAAGAGCGGCTCACGCGCGGATTCACCTCGATGACACAGTACTCAAAGCTTGTCGGGTGCAGTGCAAACTGGACATTGCAGCCGCCCGTGATATTTAATTCCGAGATGATGTTCAGCGCCGATGTCCGCAGCATCTGGTACTCTTTATCGCTCAGCGTCTGCGAGGGTGCCACGACGATGCTGTCCCCGGTGTGCACGCCGACCGGATCGATGTTCTCCATATTACATACCGTGATGCAGTTGCCGGCGCAGTCGCGCATCACCTCGTACTCGATCTCCTTCCAGCCCGCGATACAGCGCTCGACAAGAACCTGTCCCACACGCGACAGGCGCAGTCCGTTTTCGAGGATCTCCTCCAGCTCAAGCTGGTTGTGGGCGATGCCGCCGCCGCTGCCGCCGAGGGTGTACGCCGGACGCAGCACCACCGGATACCCGATCGTGTTCGTGAACGCCACGCCGTCCTCGACATTCTCCACGACGAGGGACGCCGCACAGGGCTCCCCGATCTTTTCCATTGTGTCCTTGAACTCCTGTCGGTCCTCCGCCTTTCGGATCGTTGCGGCCGTCGTCCCCAGAAGCTTCACATTGTGGGCAGCCAGGAACCCGCTCTCCTCGAGTTCCATACCAAGGTTCAGCCCCGCCTGTCCTCCCAGCGTCGGCAGAATGGAATCAGGCGCCTCCTTCTCGATGATCTGTTCCAGGACCTTCACCGTCAGCGGTTCGATATAGACCTTGTCCGCGATATCCCTGTCCGTCATGATGGTCGCCGGATTCGAGTTCACCAGCACGACTTCAAGCCCCTCCTCTTTCAGAGAACGGCACGCCTGTGTG
Source organism: Lachnospiraceae bacterium (assembly GCA_009774375.1). Taxonomy (GTDB): domain Bacteria; phylum Bacillota; class Clostridia; order Lachnospirales; family Lachnospiraceae; genus COE1. The sequence continues at coordinate 1,384 of VSNO01000103.1, read as the reverse complement.
CCTGCATAGTCAAACTCCGCCGCCTGTCCGATGACGATCGGGCCCGAGCCGATCACCATCACTTTTTTTACATCTGGATTCTTTGGCATTATCTCGTCACCTCCATCTTCGCGCTGTTCATCATATCAATGAATCTGTCAAACAGATAACCGGAATCCTGCGGGCCGCAGCACGCTTCCGGGTGGAACTGGACGGTGAAGATGTTCTTTCCCGTGTATTCCAGCCCCTCGTTCGTGCCGTCATTGACATTGATGAAGGCAGGCGCCGCAACCCCGGGATCCAGCTTTTCCGTGTCGACCACATAACCGTGATTCTGGGAGGAGATGTAGACCCTCCCGGTGGCGAGATCTTTGACCGGGTGGTTGCCGCCGCGGTGTCCGTATTTCATCTTGTAAGTATCGGCTCCCGTCGCGAGCGCCATGAGCTGATGCCCCAGACAGATCGCAAAGATCGGAATGTCCGTATCGTAGAGTTTCCGGATCTCAGCGATGATCTCCGTGCACTCCTTCGGGTCCCCCGGTCCGTTGGAAAGCATGATGCCGTCCGGTGCTGACGCGATGATCTCCGACGCCGACGCTTTCGCCGGATAGACAGTGACATCACAGCCCCTGATCTTTAGAGAATAGGCAATATTGTCTTTCATACCAAGATCAAGGAGCGCTACCCGTCTGCCTGCACCATTTAATTTTCTGACAAGGGACGGCTTCTTCTCTCGCGCTCCGGCTTCATAGTCCGCCGCCACAAACTTCGCACTCCCGGATAAAGCGCCGTTTTCTGACAGATCCCTGGCGCCCTTTATCTCATATTTCTCTTTACAGGTAACTTTTTCAACCACCTTACCGGTCGTGTACGCTTTTAATCTGGGGATCACATCATCAATTCGGTACTGTCCGTCTGTCGTGATCATACCGTTCATCGTACCCTTCTCGCGCAGGATCTTTGTCAGCGCCCTGGTGTCGATCCCTGCAATGCCTGGCACATCATGTTCCTGCAAAAACTGCTGAATGGAAAAATCTGCCCTGAAATTGCTGAAATTTCTGGACAACTCCCTGACGATGAACCCATCGGGCCAGGGTCTCCCGGACTCCATATCATCTTTGCAGATGCCATAATTTCCGATCAGCGGATATGTCATGCACACCGCCTGTCCTGCATAGGACGGGTCCGTGAGCACTTCGAGGTATCCTGCCATAGAAGTGTTAAATACGATCTCACTGATAATCTCCCTGTCGGCGCCGATCTGAGTGCCCTCAAATACGGTGCCGTCTTCCAATATCAAATACGCCTTCATCTCATCACCTGTGCTTTCCCCGGAGCATGTGTGAAGCATGCCCCGATAATCGCTTCATTATATCACAAGAAATTATGCCATTCAAGAAATTCA
>VSNO01000102.1 GCA_009774375.1 Lachnospiraceae bacterium | reverse complement strand
ATGATACACCGATGCAGGAGGCGTGGGTTCATGGTTACTGGAATGAGGCGGTTGCGTTTTTCCGGGGTTTTTTTGTGAATACATTCAAGGCAAATAGGAGTATGGAGCGCGGGCTGATCACGGGGATCACCAGGATATCAAAAGAATCCATCTTCTCAGATCTGAATCATCTCGAGGTAGTGACCACCACTTCTGACAAGTATGCGGCCAGCTTTGGGTTTACGGAGGAGGAGGTTTTCAGGGCTCTTGACGAAACAGGGCTTGGAAGGCATAAGGAAGGTGTGAAAAAGTGGTATGACGGTTTTACATTTGGAGAATATAAGGATATCTATAATCCATGGTCGATCGTATCCTTTATTGGAAAAAAGGGCGCATATGGTACCTATTGGGCGAACACAAGCTCCAACGACCTCGTGAGTAAACTGATACAGACAGGCAATGCCGAGGTAAAGAAGACGGTAGAGGATCTTCTTGCGGGGAAAAGTTTTGAGGCGCCGATCGATGAGCAGATCGTATTTAACCAGTTAGACGGCAATACGAATGCGATCTGGAGCTTTCTGCTCGCATCAGGTTACCTGAAAGCGATCAGCAGGGAACCGCTTCGTGCGGACAGGACAGGCGATGTGAAATATACGCTGATGCTCACGAACAGGGAGGTCTGTCTCATGTTTCAGAAAATGGTCAGGGACTGGTTCGGGAAGGACGATGTGTCGGCGTATTACAATGAATTCATCAACGCCCTGCTGCAGGACGATGTGCGCAGGATGAACACGTTCATGAACAAGGTCGCGCTGAACACGTTCAGCTATTTTGACACTGGAAAGAGACCGTCGGGGGAGACGCACCCAGAGCGTTTTTACCACGGGTTCGTGCTCGGCATGATCGTAAATCTCGCAGACCGGTACAGGGTGACCTCGAACCGTGAAAGAGGAGAAAACGAGCGTTGCTCGTTTGGACGGTATGATGTGATGATAGAGCCGTTTGACAGAAAGGAAAAGGCGTTTATCTTTGAGTTCAAGGTTATCGACGAGGATGATGATGAGAAAACGCTCGAGGATACAGTGGCGAACGCGCTGGTACAGATCGAGGAAAAACAGTATGAGGCAGCACCTATCGCCAGCGGTTTTGCGCCGGAAAATATCAGAAAGTATGGATTTGGATTTCAGGGGCAGAAGTGCCTGATCCGATAAGAGACTAGTACAGTGTTTTGCATCTGCTTTTGCGGCATGTTTTTGTCACAGAAGCAGATGCAATCTGTCTGATCCTTTCGTTGCAATGTCGGTATGTGCAAACACGCTCTGGGAAATATTTTACTTGACTTTTAAATCTTACAAGTGTAATATTAAGGAAAACGCGAGGAGCTGGTCTAATGTATAGAAAAGATGGCGATGGTCAGGCAGGCATAGCCTGTTTTAGAATAGCGGGTTATTTTCTGATTATGATGATGGTTATGGTCATGATGCCGGCCTGCAGCCGCCAGCCGCAGGAGGCGCCGGAGATCGTGCTGTTTGACAGCAGTGGTCAGATGCCGCCAGAGGTGGAAAAAGACGCAGGAGCACAGCAGGTTGCTGTGCTCTATCGCGCGGTCTGTGAGGAGTCTGCGCAGGAAGATCTGGTGCAGAATATGGTCTGGCGGCTGGGGGAGAACGGATACGCCGCAGTGGACAGCGGCAATCAGATCGATATGACGAATGCAGAACAGGTATTGGCATTCTGCAGTGCGGTTGATGCAGGGGAGACCGCCAAACTCTCCATCATCGAGATCATCAGCATGGAAGGGACGGCGTGCGGATTCCGCAAATATGATTTCAGCACAGAAAACGGCAAAGTCGATGTCGTCAGGGGATACTATCGTTTTGACGGGGATGGGAATCTTCTGCACGAGGATACGGTGCGTTATCCTGCGGATGTCTGGCAGTATACAGAGGAAGGGTATCTGATATTCGAGGGGTGTTATTTTGCGGATGATTATTATATTATTTCCCTGACGGATGAGGCGGAGCACACTGCACTCAGGGTGGCGCCGCTGGATGCCGGATACAGGGAGCTGTATCAAAAATACATTCAGCCTGTCGGTTACGAGGACAATGATCTGTTTCTTGTCAACTGGAGCGAGGAGGACGGCATTGGCTTTGGAAACCTGGATTTCTACGATCTTTTTGACAGGTTTTATCCGATGGCCTGTCAGAAGCCGAGTCCCTATACCGCCTGCGAGAATCCGGGAGTCGGATTTGTATACAGGATCACAGAAAGCGAATTTGAGGACGTGATCACGGCTTATCTCAATGTGGACCGTAGCGTGATCCGGTCAAAAACGGTTTATTTTTCAGAAGATAAGTCCTATGAGTACAAGCCGCGGGGACTTTATGAGGCAGGCTGTTCCAACATGCCTTATCCGGAGGTTGTAGGATGCGCTGAGAATGCGGATGGGACGATCACACTGACCGTGAACGCGGTCTTTGCATACGAGAACACATCGAGGGCATTTACCCATGAGGTTGTGATCCGGCAGTTGGAAGAGGGCGGGTTTCAGTATGTCTCCAACAGGGTGACCGGGGGAGACTGTGATGCGTGGTGGCATACAGAGCGTCTGACGACACAGGAGTGGGAGGAGGTCTATGCAGGCCATGCGTCTGAGGAAACCAGTGCGGCTGAGGGAGGATCGGAAGCGGACGATGTGCTCTGGTATCTTCCGCAGGCGGATAGCTGTTTGCTGACGGAGGCAGAGCGGGAGGAACTGCAGGACACTGCACTGGAGGCGGCAGGGAGGGCCGGCGAGGTATACCGAGATATGGAGATCGAGGAGGGGGCATCGTATGCTTCCAATGTCAGGGATTTTGGCACAGCGCAGTGCAGGGAGGTGACAGCGCTTCTGGGAGAGGCGGGCTTTGTCAGCATTTCAGATCAGATGAACATGCAGAACTACGAGAAATTTGAGGCTTTTTACGATGCGTATATGCAGGGACGGGACGCCATGGTGACTGTTTTTGACGTGATGCAGGACGGACTGATCGGGGCGCTCACCTTTGTGTACAGAAATAATGGCACGGAGGGGGAAATTCAGACCTGCTATATAGGGATCGGCTGGCGGGAGGGCGGGGAACCCGCGATAAAAAACACTTTGGTCAGCGACGTGGCGAAGATACACATGACAGACAGAGGATATTTTATCTATACGTATGAGGAGCAGATCGTTCACACTGATGCCAACCAGTATCTGCGGGTGCGGCCAATGTCAGAAAAGTGCAGGGAACTTACGGAGAAGTACGTATCCGGACTGAGTTTTGTGAACTACAATGCCTTTGCGGTCAACTGGGACAGCAGCGATGTGGAAAAGATCCTGATGCCCTGTATGTTTGAGGACATCTACCGCATCGATACGGGGAGGTTTCTGAGAGCTGAAAATGACCAGATACCGGCAGAAGTCTATGAGCGGATCATGACGACATATTTTCCGGTCTCAAGAGAAATGCTGCGGTCGAAATGCGGATACGACGCGGCCAGTGACAGCTATCCGTATGAGATGATCTTTGCGGTCCCGCATGCGCCGTTTGGGGAGGTCGTCGATTACAGCATCAGCGCAGATGGCACGATCACGCTGTTTGTGGAAGGGGTGTGGATCGATTATGACACGGACTGCGCTTTTACAAGCGAGATCGTGGTGCAGCCGTTTGCGGACGGTACATTTCGATACCTGTCCAACAGGATTTCGTCTGACAATGACGCGTTTGTTCAAATGTATTCATGATGGTTCGGGGGATATACCATGTTTTGAAAAAAGTTTTAAAAAAGTACTTGCTTTTTTCTGGAACATGGTATATACTGAATAACGTGCTACGGAGTGGAGCACAGATTAAAGAAATATTGATATAGCGCTATCGCCAAACGGTAAGGCAACGGACTCTGACTCCGTCATTTCAAGGTTCGAATCCTTGTAGCGCTGTGAAACCCTGGTAAGTTGTATTATCAGGGTTTTTTTAAAACTGTCGGCCGTTTTTCAGAGAGGATCCGGGATCGCTGGAGACAGTCTGGCGGGTGTTGTTCGATGATCGATGGAGGCGGCGTACAGGGAAGCAGCGCAGATGATGGAAAAAATAAAAGGAAGAACAATTGTATGAAGATTGACAGACAGAGAGCCCTGGCGGCATTTGAAGAATATACGGATCAATATGACATCACTGACGAGAAAGTGAGATTAAAGATCGACCATACGTACAGGGTGTGCGCACTGTGTGAACAGATCGCTGCGCAGTCGGAAGCTGACGAAGATGAGATCGAACTGTCCTGGCTCACCGGGCTGCTGCACGATGTGGGGCGCTTTGAGCAGCTAAAGCGGTATGGCACATTTATCGATGCGCAGTCCATAGACCACGCGGAGTTCGGTGCGGATATACTGTTCAAAGAAGGAAAGATCAGGGATTATGTGGAGGATGCGTCGGAGGATGAACTGCTCGAGAAGGCGGTCCGCTGTCACAGCGCATACCGCGTTCCCGGGGATTATACGCAGCGCGAGAGAAAGTTTGCGGATCTGCTCCGCGATGCGGACAAGATCGATATCCTGAAAGTCAATGTCATCGTTCCGATCGAGGAGATCTACAATGTGACGACGTATGAATTAAGGCACTGCAGCGTGACAGCGGCGGTCATGCAGGCATTTTTTGAGGAGCACTGCATACTCAGGAACCTGAAAAGGACGCCCGTCGACAATGTGGTCGGACACATCTCGCTGGCGTATGAGCTGGTCTATCCCGTGAGCTGCCGGATCGTGCAGGAACAGGGATATCTTGAGCGACTGATGGATTTTCACTCGGAGCTGCCGGAGACGAATGAGCAGTTTGCGAAGATACGCGGAAAAATGACACAGTATCTAAGGGACCGAATGAACAAACGGAGATCGGAATGAAGAAGACGAATCTGGACGCCCTGTCCGCCCAATACAGGATATCTGACTATAAGGAGCTCCATGCAAAGGTCATCGCGCTGATCGACAGCCAGAAGATCAAGCCGGTGAAGGCGTCGGGAAAAAACGGAAAGTCGCCGGCCCTGTACAGGGAGTACTGGATCATCGAGGAGAAGCAGGATCTGTCGCGGTATGTCGACGAGCTGAACTATGAGATCGTACCGTCTATTTCCACAGACTATTACCGGGCGCACATCGACCAGTACATTCAGGACAGGCAGTGGGTCCTGCTCTTAAACGATTATATCAAAAAGGATCATTTTATGACACTGATGTCGGAAAACGAGCGCAGCTTTGACATCTGGCACAGGGAGAAATTTTTAAAGCAGGAGCAGGGAAAAAAGATCCTGAAGCGATGCGGATTGGATACGTCGTTATTGAATTACTACAGGACGACGGAGCCGATCGCATATTACTGCGTGACGAGACATGCGCCGCAGAACCTGCTGGTCATTGAAAATAAAGATACATTTTACAGTATGCGCAAGTGTCTGATGCGGAGTGGGCAAAATGATGTGCATGCGATCTGCGGTTCACCGATCGGCACTCTGATCTATGGCGCGGGGAAGGGGATCATCGCGGCATTTTCTGATCTTGAGATCAGCGGCGAACCGTACATGTTGGAACAGGGAAACAGCGTTTTATATTTTGGCGATCTGGACTATGAGGGAATCGGCATCTATGAAGGCTTTGCGCTGACCTATGGCGAACGGTATGATATCCGGCTTTTTCAGCGAGCGTATGAGCTGATGATCGAAAAGGCTGACCGCATCGGTATCGACAGTCTTCCGCGAACGAAGGAAGGACAGAACCGGAACATTGACAGCGTATTTTTAAGCTGCTTTTCACAGCGGCAGCAGGCGAAGATCAGGGCGGTCCTGGAACAGGAGCGGTATATTCCACAGGAGATATTGAACATAGAGGATATGGTTTAGGGCAATGCAGTATGAATTTTTAAAGCAGTTTTCCAGGAGGATGAAGCATGTCGGAATGTATGCCCTGCTCCTACAGAACAGCATGGCGAAACAGACATGGAAGCAGTACGGATTCATAAAAATGGACGAGCAGGTCAACATGATCTTTGCGGTGATGTTGTATATCATGGAGCAGTCGCTCAGGGAGGAGAGCTGCACGATGGACGATATCGGAGCGTACATCGACGATCTCAACGCAGGCTTTTTTCAGAAGGATATGTCCTATGACGACTGCAAGAGGCTGGGTGATTTTATCGTGAATGTCATTCTGTCCAACGAGGGCAGGGCGATGTATTTTGACGGTTTTGACTTTGACGGCAGGGCGTACAGGAGCATGAACATCAGTTATATCGCAAACCGCATCATCTATGTGGATGAGGGTGTGAAGAGAACGTCCTACTATCTGACGGAGGACGGCTACAATCTGATGCTCTCCACACTGGAGATCGAGAATAACATGAAGCTCACGATCCATGAGATGATCTTCAAGCTCCATCTGGAGAAGCAGAGCTATGACAAGGCGGTCGACGAGATCAAAAATGTCTTTAATTTCATGCGGATCCAGCTGCAGAAGATCGAGGAGGCGATGCTGCGCGTGCGGCGCAACGCGCTGAGCTATTCCGTGGCGGATTACGAGGCGCTCATGCACGAGAACATGGAGACGATCGGAGACACGAAGGAAAAGTTCACGGGATACCGCGAGATGGTCAGGTTCAGGGCGTCCGAGCTGGAACAGCAGAATATCAATGTGCAGAAGCTTGATGCCGGGGAGGAGGAGAAACTGGAAAATCTCCGCATCATCGAAGGGTATCTGAACAGGACGCTCGATGAGCACCAGAAGATCCTGAACCTGCATTTTGACTTGAAGCTGCTGTACGACAGGGAGCTGCAGTCGCTCGCCCAGATGTCGCTGATCCAGCGGTTTTCCATGCGGACGGAGCTCTACGACAAAGTGCTGGATGATCCGCAGTATCTCGAAAACGCGGACATCTTTTTAAGGCCGCTGTTTCACCAGCAGATCCCACAGATCTATAATCTGAATAAGTGTACGGGGCTGCAGCGCCCGATTCGGAAAAAGGCGGCGGAGGACGCGGACGAACTGCTGGATTTCGACGAAAAGCAGTGGCAGGACGAGCTGGAGCGCAGAAAGCGCGAAAAGCTGAAAAAGTATGAGGACGCACTGGCATTTATCATCGATACAGCGTTGGAGAAGGGGAGTCTGTCGCTGTGCGGGCTGAAAGGGATCCTGGACGGGGACGCGGCGGCGAGAGAGATCTGCATTCCGACGATTGATGTGTTCAAGGAGATCATGGTGGAGCTGATCAGAAACCGCGAGATCTCCATGGATACACTGCGGAAGGAAAAGAGCGAATACATCTCGGAGCAGGTAAATGATTTTCAACTGAATGAAATGCTGCTTGGCCTGACGGAACAGGGAACGGATCATTCTGAAAAAAGAAGGAAGATCACAAAGATCATCACGGAGCGGTCAAACGATGGAACGGTTGTGGCGTTTGAGAATGTGACCGACGCGTTTGGCAGTGAGAGGACGATCCGCTGTACGAATGTGGTCATAACCCTAGAGCGTGTTTGAAAAATGCTTTCCGTCAGATGTGCGTCACAGTTTGTGGGAGATTTGTGCCAAATGAGGGAGGCGTAGCGGGCTACGTCGACTGAATTTGACGCAAATATCGCGCAAAGTGGTGAATACGACGCATACGCGTCGTTATATAGATGGCGGGAATGATTTTTCAAACACGCTCCAGTCACGGAGTGAATATGTGAGCATGATATGGAGGGATCGATATGGCGTATGAAATGGAGGAGGTACGTCTCAGCCAGCAGATATTTTATTACCTGTTAGAGCATTTCGAGCTGAGGGAGGACGAGGCAGCAACTCTCTACAGGGCGTATGTGGAGAATGAGCAGGTGCAGCTTCTGGTCAAGAGCCAGGGCGACGAGGCGCAGAGCAGTATCGAGCGATACGGCGATGTGATCTATCTGATCCCCAGGGAGGAGAATGTCTTTCTGGGATTCTCGAAGGCAAAGTTAAAGGAGATCCTCTGTAAATCCGGCGGTACGGACAAGGATTTTTACCTGTCGCAGTTTGTCATACTGACACTTCTGTCAGAATTTTATGATGGGCAGGGAGCGAGTGCCAAGTCAAGGGACTATATCCGGGTGGGCGATTTGCAGAACTGTGTGGCGGACCGGTTAAAAAGCGGCGTGGAGCATACCACCGACGAGGAGGAGGAAAAGAGCGGCCTGGCTTTCCGGAATATGCAGGAAGCGTACGAGGCGCTGAAATCCGATGAGCGCGGTTCGAGGGCAAGGACGACAAAGGAAGGTTTCCTGCACCACATTTTCACATTCCTTGAGAACCAGGGACTGGTCGAATATGTGCAGGATGACGAGATGATCAAGACGACGAAGAAGCTGGATAACCTCATGGACTGGAACCTGCTCAACCAGAACAATTACCAGCGCATACAGAAAATGATCCAGGGAGAGCTGTCATGAGTAAAATAAACGCGGTGAGATTTATCAATCTCAATTACAATAACAATACCATGCGCATCAGCGACGACACGTTTCAGATGAGCGGCAGAAGTACGCTGATGTCACTGCAGAACGGCGGCGGAAAGTCCGTGCTGGTACAGATGATGACAGCTCCTTTTGTGCATAAGCGCTACAGGGACGCCAAGGACAGACCGTTTGACAGTTATTTTACGACCAGCAAGCCGACGTTCATCATGGTGGAGTGGAAGCTGGACCGCGGGGCGGGGTACTGTCTGGCCGGCATGATGGTGCGCAGGAGTCAGTTGACGGAGGATGACGCGGAGAATGCGCTTGAGATGGTCAGTTTTATCTGCGAGTACCAGAGCCGATGCGGGCAGGACATCTACAATCTGCCGGTGGTCGAGAAAAGGAATAAGGAGATCGTGCTGAAAAATTACCGCGAGTGCAGGCAGTTGTTCGAGACGTACAAAAAGGATCACACGATGCGGTTTTTCTGCTATGACATGAACAACAGCGCCCAGTCAAAGCAGTATTTTGACAAGCTTGCGGAGTACCAGATCTATTATAAGGAATGGGAAAATATTGTCCGCAAGATCAACCTCGAGGAGTCGGGCCTCTCGAAGCTTTTTGCCGACTGCAGGGACGAGAAGGGGCTGATCGAAAAGTGGTTTCTGGATGCGGTGGAGAACAAGCTCAACAAGGAGAAGGACCGCATGAAGGAGTTTCAGAATATCATCGAGAAATATGTGATCTCCTACAAGGCGAACCAGTCCAAGATCGAGCGCAGGAACACGATCCGCCAGTTTAAGGAGGATGCGTCAGAGATCGCCTCGTCAGCCGGGGAATACAAGCTGGTGACAGACGAGGTGGAGGAGCAGGAGAACCGTATCGTCGGTTTCAGGGATCTGCTCGCGCAGATGGAGACGGCGCAGAATGAGGCAAGGGACGGGCTTCTTGCGGACAAGGCAGCATGTGCAAAGGAGCTTGCGCGCATTGAGTACGAGAAGTACTCCTACGATATCGTGAATCTCATGGAGGAGCTGCGTTTTCATGTGAGCAACCGCGATATGATCGGCGTGGAGCGGGATGCGCTGGAGATGGAGATCGCGCAGACCGAGCTGCTGCTGCACAAGATGGAGCTCGCAAAGCAGAGGGAGCAGGTGGAGGAGGCGGGGCAGGACGAAAGCCTGATCAGAGAACGCCTGAGTGTGATGCGTGAGGGGGAGAACAGGCTCGAGCCTGAGCGCAGGGCGCTCGGAAGGGCGCTGTGGGCGCATTACGGACAGCTTGTGAAGGATACGCAAGGACAGCTCGGTCAAAATGAGTCTGCCCATCGGGAGGAGAGCCAGAGGATCAATGCGCTTTTGGAAAAACAGCAGTGGCTTGACGAGAATATTATCCGGCTCATTGCCGATATCAGCACTTACAGGGAGCGGCAGAATGGATTTAGCCGCGTAGAGGACCGCTTCAACGACGAATTTGGGGAAACCTTTTCCAGAAATATTGTCGGGGAGTATGAGCCGGGATTTCTGGATATCAAAGGAGCGCAGTTTCATCAGGAACTTGCGGAGGAGACAAGAAGCTGTACTGCACACAAAAAGCAGCTTGAGAGTGCGAATGAGCGCCATCGGTCGCTGCAGCGTGACATAGAGGATAAGAAACAGGAGCGCATCAGACAGGACTTTCAGCTCGAGGATCTGGAGCGGGAAAGGACGGCGTATGAGCAGGAACTTTCCGAGCGGCTGGTCATGATGCGGTATTTTGGCGTCGAGCCGGGAGAGCAGTGGAACATGGACAGGATCCTTGCCGCGGCGGATCGGATGCTTGCCGGGTGCGAGCAGGCAAAGCGCATGCTCGAGAAGGAGGAGGACGCGCTGCAGAAGGAATATACACGCCTCACACAGGGCAAAGTGCTCGAGCTTCCCAAGGATACGCTGGCACTGTTTGACAGGCTCCACATCAATGTCGTCTACGGCATGGACTGGCTGAAGAACAACGGCTATCCGGGACAGAGAAATGAGGAGATCGTGCGAAAGCAGCCATTTCTGCCGTATGCGCTGATCCTGTCGAAGCAGGATATGAAGACCCTCTCCGAGCACGACAGGGAGGTTTACACCTCCTTTCCGATCCCGATCATACCGCGTGAGCGGCTGGAGGAGACGATGGCGGCACAGGCTGGAGGGCTGCTGGAGCTGTCGGGAGTCAGTTTCTTCATGTGGTTCAACGAGAAGCTGCTGGACGAGGAGGCGCTGCGCCTGCTGATCCTGGAAAAGGAAAAACAGATCCGGCAGAAGAAAGAGCAGACTGCGGTGCGGAAAAGGGAGTACGAAGAATACTTTGAGAAGAGGGAACGGCTGAAAAATCAAAAGCTCACAAAGGAAGCCTATGACAAAAACAGGGCGCGGCTGTCAGAAATGAAGGCGGAAGCGGACGAGACAGCCAGCGCGATACAGCGGTTAAAGAGCGATGCGCAGAAAAACGAGGAGCAGATCAACGCACTGATAGCGGATATCGCGAAGGAACAATATTATATAGAAAAGATGCAGAAGCGAGAGAAGCATTTTGACGCATTCCGCAGAGAGTATGAGATCTATACGGAGTGTATGGCGAGTGTGAAGCGGTGCAGAAAAGAACAGGAGCGCCATGAACAGAACAGAAAGCTCGTCCGGGAGAGTCTGGAGGCGGGCAGGGAGCGGCTCCAGAGCATAGAGAGCGCGCATGCAGAGCTTGACAGAAAAGTGCTGGAATACCAGAACAAGTACAGTACATATGAGATGTATCAGCCGGCCGAAGGCGAGGGAGAAAAGACAGAAACAGAGCGCACGGAAAACGGGCATGCAGACAACCTGAATACAACAGGTGCGCATGCAGAAAGCGGCAAAACGGAGACTGAGAAATCGGCAATGGGAACTGCCAGTGATATTCAGATACCGAAAACCGCGCAGGAGCAGGAGGCGCGCTACGAGGCGATCACCTCCCGGATGTCCATGCAGGTGCAGGATCTGGAAAAGCAGCTGCAGAAGACCTCCGCGCATCTCAACAAGCTGCGGAAGGAACTCGAGCGCCTGTCCAAAAAGTACGGTCTGTCTGAGTCTGACTGGATCGGGACGATCTACAGCGAAAAGGAGGAGATCCATCAGGAGATCCTGCTCGAGGACAGGAAAAACAAAATGAAGCTCAAGGACAGGCAGTGGAATGACGAGGACAAGGAGACTGCCGTCTGCCAGAGCCGCATCAATACAAAGAAGAAGGACATGTCTGAAAAGTGCGGCACGGAGGAGCCGCTCGCAAAGGAAGAGATCACGACAACGGAATTCGAGGCAGCGATCAACCAGATCCACTTCCGGATCCAGGCGATCGAGTCGGAGATCAGAAAGGCGGAGCAGCGGCTGAAAGGACTGGGCGAGAATCTGAGCACGCTCGCAGAGTACGAGGATTTTGTGTGCAGGCATGATCCGCAGTGGGAGACGGATATCACACTGCTCGATACAAGGGAACTCCGCGATTTTCAGGGCCGGCTGCTGCGCGATTACAGAAATCTGAAAGAAGAGCGCGGACGCAAAAAGAGTAAGCTCTCCGCATATCTCTACAAAATGATACAGAAGGAGATCTATCAGGAGGACTACTACAGAAAACCCCTTGAGTCCATGATCTCTCTGACTGACAGCGCGTCCATGGTACTGGCACAGCTCGACACGACCCTGCAGTCCTATGACAGCCAGATGGAGAAGCTCGCGGTGGATATCTCGCTCGTCGAGAAGGAAAAGGGGCGGATCACGGAGCTTTTGAGCGAGTACTGTCAGGACGTGCACCGCAATCTGGGACAGATCGACAGCAATTCGACCATCACGATCAGGGAGAAGGCAGTCAAGATGTTAAAACTGCAGCTCCCGGATTGGACAGAGCAGGAGGGCATGTATCACCTGAAACTCAGTGATTTCCTGGACGAACTGACGACAAAGGGTATCGAGATCCTCGAGAAGAACGAAAATCCGCAGGAGTACTTCGGGACAAGGATCACGACCAGAAACCTTTACGACAGTGTTGTCGGGATCGGAAATGTCCAGATCAAACTGTACAAAGTCGAGGCACAGCGGGAATACCCGATCACATGGGCGCAGGCGGCAAAAAATTCCGGCGGCGAGGGCTTTCTGACCGCGTTTGTCATACTCACAAGTCTGCTGTATTACATGCGCCGCGACGAGACGGACATCTTTGCCGACCGCAACGAGGGCAAAGTGCTCGTTATGGACAATCCCTTCGCCCAGACGAACGCGGCCCATCTGCTCAAGCCCCTGATGGACATGGCAGACAAGATGAACACGCAGCTCATCTGCTTCTCTGGACTGGGCGGCGATTCGATCTACGGGCGGTTTGACAACATTTACGTGCTCAACCTCGTCGCGTCCAACCTGCGCGGCGGCATGCAGTATATCAGGGGCGAGCACCTGCGCGGCGCGGAGGAGGAGACCATCGTGAGCTCGCAGATCGAGGTGATCGGGCAGGAGAGGCTGGTGTTTTGAAAAATGCAGACAGGAATAGGGAGATTCGAATCATATTGACTAAAAATGAGAAAAAGTGATAAGATGTTTATAGGAAAATGGGGATAATGGCATGGAATTTATAGGTGCATGTATGGCATATAAATTGTTGGATAATTTAAATAGGTCAGAAATGCGTGCGGAGCGTGAAGGATGGATAGATGCGGATGATATTGAAAAAGAACTGGGGGTACTTGAGTCTGCCGAATATAGACAAGAAGAAACAAAATAGAAATATGGGTGATAAAAATGTATTCGACAATTGAATTATTTGCTGGGGCTGGCGGTTTGGCGTTGGGGGTCGAAAAAGCTGGTTTTCATACGCTTGCGTTGGTGGAATTTAATAGGGATGCCTGTGATACGCTGGAGAAGAATCGTCCTGGATGGAATGTGATTTGTGATGATATTGAGAATATTTCAGGGCGTGATTTGGAGGTGTATTTTGGGATAAAAAAGGGAGAGCTTGATCTTTTGTCCGGCGGCGCTCCCTGCCAGGCTTTTTCATATGCTGGAAAGAGGCTTGGATTGGAGGACGCAAGAGGGACATTGTTTTATCACTATGCAGTATTTCTCGAAAAATTGCAGCCAAAGATGTTTTTATTTGAAAATGTAAGGGGGCTTCTTACACATCAAGGTGGAAAGACTTATCAGGTCATGTTGGATATCTTTGAGAAGGCCGGATACGACATTCAAAAAAAGGTGCTAAATGCATGGGATTATGGCGTGGCACAGAAACGAGAGCGTCTCATTACCATTGGCATACGAAAAAATTTGAAGGGAAAAGTTGTTTTCAAATTTCCTGAACCGCACAAGGACAAATTGGTGCTTAGAGATGTGTTGCAGGATGTGCCCGAGAGTGTCGGTGTTCCTTATGGTGAGAATAAGAAGAAACTTTTTGAACTTGTGCCACCGGGCGGATATTGGCGGGATATTGATCCTGCATTAGCAAAACAATACATGAAAAGCTGTTGGGAAATGGAGGGAGGAAGAACTGGCATTTTAAGGCGGTTAAGCTTTGATGAGCCGTCACTCACAGTATTGACTTCCCCGTCGCAAAAGCAGACAGAACGTTGCCATCCGGCGGAAGCAAGACCGTTTACGGTAAGAGAGAATGCCCGTTGCCAAAGCTTTCCGGATGAGTGGGAATTTTGTGGTAATGTAATGTCACAATATAAACAGGTAGGGAATGCCGTACCGGTGAATTTGGCTTATGAAGTTGCAAAATGTATTCGTGAGGCATTGGATGAGGAGTATAATAAAGTGGATTGGAATTTAGAATTTATATCAGAAAAAGACTTTACGGAGCATGTCAAAGCTACGATCGAAAAATATGGAGAGAAGTTGGAATCGTTTGATATTATTCGGTTTAACAAGAATATTATCGATCCAGTCAAGATGATTTTTGATAAGACTGTTTATCGGTCTACATGGGAAGAAATTGTCAGCAATGAGATTTTCAGACAGCGGGATAAATCCAATAATAATGATATTGGTTACTTTCATCAGAGGATTTTTCAGTACATAGATGGATGCCGGGTACCAGATAATGGAAAAGAGGGCGGTTGGGATGTTATTTTTCAGAAAGAGTCGGGTATTGTGCTTCCAGATGGCGACAGGGTTCACACGGTGTATGTCGAAATGAAAAACAAGCATAATACAATGAATTCATCGGCTGCAGGCAAGACATATATAAAAATGCAAAGTCAGTTGCTTGCCGATGATGACTGTGCATGTTTTTTGGTCGAGGCTATCGCAAAAAAGTCGCAAAACATTAAATGGTCAACAACAGTCGATGGGAAAAGCGTTTCTCATAAAAAAATTCGCAGGGTAAGTCTTGATCAGTTTTATTCACTTGTCACTGGAAAAGAAGATGCATTATATCAAATGTGCATGATATTGCCCCAGGTGATTGAAAATGTAATTGCGGAAGGCGATAATGGGGTTAAGGTTCCACATGACACGGTTTTGAAAGAGCTTAGGCAACTGGCAAGTCAGATCGAGGGGGTAGACGATAATCTTTCGATGGCAATGGCTGTTTATCTGTTGGGATTTAGTACGTATGAGGGATTTTCACAAGTGGCATTATCCGTAGTAAAGGAGACAAACGGCGATTTGCTGAAACGGCTGTATGAATATGCGAAAAAGGTTCATGAAAAATAGTGAAAGTGATATCGGGGTGACATTTTATGTATGTATTGGAGCAGTACTATATCAAGTATTTGAAAGAAATACGGGGAGTTTCTGATTCGACTGTAAAACATTATCAAGATGCATTAAGACATATATCAAGATATTTGGTGGGGAAAGGAAAATTACAGCAAACTGTTTATGAGATTCAGGACATAGAGGAACTGGATGATTTAAGAACATTCTTGTATGCGGATTTGGATTTTGTGCCTTTGGATAAGCGGGGACATCAGATGTATTCTGCGGGTTTTAACAATTACTATAAGTTTGCCAGTGGCCAGATGTTTGCAAATATGCACCTGCAGATTGCAAGTATGGATATTGAAATTCCTGTTTCAGGTAAGCGCAATGTCTGTCAATGCGTTTGGAAACGTTCCTCTATTATTAAGAACCAATCTATGGAAGCGGCAGGTTTCCAGTGCGAGGTCAATTCTGCCCACAAAACATTTATTGCGAAAAGCAACGGATGTTCTTATATGGAAGGGCATCATGCGATATCGTTAAGGTTTCAGGGAATATTTTCGAAAAGTCTGGATGTATATGCGAATATTGTCTGTCTCTGTCCGACTTGTCATCGTTTTTTACATTATGGAATAGATTCAGAAAAAGAAAATATTTTGGACAAAATATATTATGATAGGGCGGATCGGCTTGCCGCTAGTGGCATAGTGTTAAGTAACGAGGAGTTTAAACGTCTATGTTGTAATCCAGAATAGAATTTGTAAAATGCAAAGTTGAGAATACAGTTAGTTATATATGTGATGGTTCGTTTATGAAATGAGCAGGGTGATTTTATGGCAGATGTATTGACAAAAGAACAGCGACATAAAAGCATGAAAAATATTAAAAGTCAGGATACAAAAATAGAAGTCCTGCTAAGAAAGGAACTTTGGCGCAGAGGATATCGTTATCGCAAGAATGTGAAGTCATTGTCAGGATCACCAGACATTGTATTGACTAAGTTTAAGATCGCTATTTTTTGTGATGGGGAGTTTTTTCATGGAAAGGATTGGGAGGTGCTAAAGCCCAGACTCGAAAGAGGAAGTAACAGTGAGTTTTGGATTAGCAAGATATCCAGAAACAGGGAGAGGGACGATGCTGTAAACAAGAGACTTCTGTACGAAGGTTGGACGGTGATTCGTTTTTGGGGGACGGATATTCAAAAACATACGGATGAATGTGTGAAGGTGATTGAGGAGACGATATTTGATATGCAGATTGAGGGCAATCTATTTAGAGGATGAATGAATTATAAAAGCGTTGTATTTGGAAAGCGGAATGAAAAATGCTGTTGTCACCGTATTAATGATAAGGATATTACAGAGGGAAAATTTGATTGTTTTGAGAGAATCAGAGAAAGCGTGATCAATTTTATATAGATTTTTATATGGAAAAATGGATAAGAGAAGGGATTACAGATGTTTATTTTAGATTTGTTTTCAGGGGCTGGTGGATTGGCAGAAGGTTTTTTGGAAACGGGATATACTTCGGTTG
>VSNO01000101.1 GCA_009774375.1 Lachnospiraceae bacterium | reverse complement strand
TATTTAGACATGGATAATATATTTAACAAATTTAAAAAGGTAAGCCAGAGGGAAGTTATAGGAGAAGCTGCTTCAAAGAGAATATTAATTAATGCTGGTCCAGGAACAGGAAAAACGTGGGTGTTGATAGAAAGAATGATAAACTTGGTTGATGTTCAGGGAATTGATCCAGAAACGATTTTAGTGTTGTGTTTTTCAAAAGCCGCAGTGGAAGTTATTAAGGGGAGATTGGAAATAGCTGTGAAAGAGGGGAGGGTTTCCGAAATTGTTAATCAAATAGATGTGAGAACCTTTGATTCTTTTGCATCTCAGGTATTATATTGGGTAAAGAATGAAAGCGAGTATGAGGATTTGCACCATTATGATATAGGGATACATAATTACGATGAGAGAATACAACGGTTTGTTAATCTGATTAAGGTTCTGCCGGAGTTAATTTCCCAGTGTAAACATTTGATTGTCGATGAAGTGCAGGATCTTGTTAAGAATCGGGCAAGAATGGTTTTGGAG
The DNA here is from genome assembly GCA_009774375.1 of Lachnospiraceae bacterium. GTDB lineage: Bacteria > Bacillota > Clostridia > Lachnospirales > Lachnospiraceae > COE1. Next base: position 16,443 of record VSNO01000101.1, on the reverse strand, counting down.
ATGATTAGAAGTATTCCTGAAGATGCGGGAGTAACTTTGCTTGGGGATTCTTGTCAGTCTATTTATGATTATCAGGCAGGGGACGATAGTATGAGTTCCATGCAGTTCTATCGTGCTTTGTGTGAGAAGATGACTTGTTTTTCATATTATACATTTGATAGAAACTTTCGGCAAGGAGATGAGTTGGCCTGTTTAAGTGATAATTATAGAAAGGCGATTTTGTCAGGAAATTGCAAGAGTTGTGATCATTATTGGGGAAATGTTATTAAAAAACAGGTTCAGAAGTTTGACGAATATGAAGCAGTGAAAATAGATGGAGAGCAGTTAAAGCGTCTTTATGCAAAAGGAACGATCGGTATCCTTACACGGACTAATGGACAGGCATTAAAAATATCTTCAGCATTGAGGGAACAAGGAATTGAACATGTGTTTAGGAAACGCCTTACTGATAATTCTTTAAATAAATGGATAGCATTATTATTCAATAACTATAGCAATATGTCGATTAACAGGGAACAGTTTGAAGTTTTATACGATGATTATTGTATGGATGGGGAAAGAAAGAATTCTGAGAAAGTATGGAATGCATTGAGGGATACAATAAGGAATTCCTCTGAAAGAATTGGTGTGCGGGAAATTCTTAGAGGATTGCTAGAAAATGCCAGAAATCCTCTTTTGTATTCTGAAGAGAGGGAGTCAACACTTACTATAACAAATATCCATAGAGGAAAAGGTAGGGAGTTTGACACTGTCTTGGTTGAAGACGATATTTTTAGTGAAGATGAGAAAACGTTGGATGAACATAAAGTTTGTTATGTTGCACTTACGAGACCGAGAGAAGCTATTTATAGAATCAGTGCTGAAGCAGAATATATGCAGATTGATAAGGACGGGGATCGAAGGTGCTTTAAGGCTGATTATGTCAGATATAACAAGCAGAGACTTGTGTATTTTGAAGTAGGCATTGGTTCGGATCTTGATCCAAAATCGTTTGTACGAATTGAAAATGTACAAAAATATATTCGAGATAATTTTGCATCTTTGGTTGGAAAAAAAATTAGCTTATGTAAAGATAGGCATAGGTCTGATTATATGAAATATAACATTGTTTTGGATGAAACAAGGATGATATTAGGATATACAAGCAGGGAATTTGGAGAATCACTTACAAGGGTTTTACGAGCTATATATAAATTGCCGCGCCAAAAAGCAATTTACTATAATGTTTATCCTGACAAATTTTCTGATATCTATATAGAAGATATTATTTCAGTAGTGGATCAAGTAGATGGTTACGAAAAAGACGTAATTGAATATGGCGAAATGGTTTCGTGGAACATGTTGAATATAGTTGGTTTGGGGAAAGCAGAATACATATAGGAGAAGAAAGATGTCAAATTTTGATGAATATTATAGGGCAAGGGAAGAGATAAGAAACATTGTTAAAATGGATTTAATAGGCCCAGTTTTTGAAAATGAGGTTTTGGTTGAGGCACCAACACAATATTATATTATGGGGAAACTTTATCCCCGATTAGAAAAAGAAGAGGAAAGGGAGTATGATCTAAATGATGTGACAACAAATTCTGGGATAGAACAGAATACGGATTTTTATGATTGTTCTTTGTCATCGGCGAACGAAATTGATCCAAGCACAATGGGGATAACATTTACTATTCGTCCAGGTGTGAATCAATATAAAGTACATGTTGAATATGCCCAGTATGTGCCATATACAATGGATGAAATAAAAAAAACGTCATATGATTTTACGAAATATGAGAAAGACGTAAACGATAAAACACTTTTTTGGGTTAGGGCTGAAGGAAAAAAAGAGTTTGTTTTTACGTTGGGCGAAGATTGTGAATTTTTAGTTGTTGACCATACATATATTAAATCTTTTACTCACAGGGTGTTTGAAACAGGAGAAACTGTTATTACCATTGTTTTAACAAATAAATATGTGATTAAGGCATTTAATGGTGAAGAAAAAAACCGACATACGATATTTCAGCCGGAAATTATTATTACATCGGATGAATTAGAAGGTAAGGTTTTTACATCTGTCAAAAGACAGATCGAACTTGTAAATGACTCGGAGCTTGCGGAGTTAGATATGCTTTATGCGTCGAGTGGTTGTTTTGGTCAGGGGCATGGATGTGCAGTAGAATGGAATTCTGACTCAATTCAACCTGATTACATAAAGAGTTCTTTTATGCCGTACTATAATTATCTTCAAATGAAAGCTCGCAGGATTGAAGGGATGCCTGTGTTCAATATGAAGTATTTATTTACAGCGGATTCCAAAGATATTATCTCAAATCTTGAGTATTTTGTACAGGAATATAAGGATTGGATAGCTGATTTGGAAAAAAGGGTTTGTAGTGGAGAGTCGGGTGATTTCATTGAGAGTGCTCGAAATAATATTCAAAAATGCAGTGGAATCTGCGCCAGGATAAGTAGGACGGTTGAAATGCTTAAAGGCAGTTCACAAAAAGATGGGGAGGCATGGAAGGCGTTTCGTCTCGCCAATGAAGCTATGTATATGCAGAGAAGACGGTCGATAATAAAGGCGAAAGAGGAATTAGATGATGAAAAGATCAATTGGTATCCATTTCAGCTAGCATATTTTTTGTTGGAAATCATGTCGTTTGTTGAGCCAACAGGTGATGATAGAAAGATGGTGGATCTTTTGTGGTTTCCAACCGGCGGCGGAAAGACAGAGGCATATTTGGGAATAGCTGCATTTACTATTTTTTATCGAAGACTTAGTCATTCTGAGATGACAGATGGTGTCACGATATTGATGAGATATACATTGAGACTGCTTACAATACAGCAGTTTGAAAGAGCAAGTATTTTAATCTGCGCATGTGAAATACTTAGAAGAAAATATGGATTACAGGGTGGAGAAATTTCTATAGGACTCTGGGTGGGAAATAAACTAACGCCTGCCTCTCTCAAGGAGGCAGATATAACTTTGACCAAACTTCATAACAATGGCAACATAGACAAGGGCGAAGCAAATCCATGTCAGATTAAAATGTGTCCTTGGTGTGGTCAAAAACTATATAGTCGCAATTATACAATAAATACCCTGAAAAAAAGGATGTTAATTAAATGCGGAAAGGAGGAATGTGAATTTTCAAAAGTGGATACACTGCCGATACATTTAATTGATGAACAAATATATGAATACAGACCAACATTTGTTGTGGCTACAATTGATAAGTTTGCGCAAATTACGCTACAGGATAAGCCGGCAACTTTGTTTTCTATTGATGGGAAATGTCTTCCGCCGGAGTTAATCATTCAGGATGAGCTGCACCTTATTTCTGGACCTCTTGGGACAATGACTGGAATCTATGAAGCAGCAATAACAAGAATATGTGAAAGGGATGGTATACCGATAAAGGTGGTTTCTTCCACGGCAACTATAAGAAATGCGGATAAACAAATTCGGTCGCTTTATGGAAGGAATTTTGCACAATTTCCACCGCAAGGCATTAACGCAGACGATTCATTTTTTGCGGTAAAGTCAACGATGGATGAGAGACCGGCAAGACTTTATATGGGAGTAATGGGGGTTGGGACAACCTTTACAACAACTCTCATAAGGGTATATGCGTCATGGTTGTTTGCGTCAAGATATCTGATTGACAAAGGGTATGATGAGAAGGTTATAGATAATTTTTGGACACTTACAGGTTATTTTAACAGTCTTCGGGAGCTTGGGGGTACGCAAACCCAGATAGTGGATGATATTCAAAGTAGATATCAATATTTGAAGGACAAGAAATTTGTTGAATTTATGCCTGAATTTACTGGAAATGAGAAATATGAATATTCTGAAGAGTTAACAAGTCGAATGGACAATGAAGAAATTTCGGACATTATCCAGACTCGGCTGAAGATTCCGTATTCAAAAACTCAGGGGGATATACCGTATGATTTTATTTTGGCTACAAATATGATATCTGTTGGAGTGGATGTGGGAAGACTTGGCACGATGGTTGTAGCGGGTCAGCCAAAAACGAATGCGGAATACATTCAGGCAACAAGCCGTGTGGGAAGAGATAACCCTGGACTGGTATTTACTGTTTATAATGCGTCTCGTTCAAGGGATAGATCTCATTACGAACAGTTTTTAAGATATCATGCAGCATTATATAGATATGTCGAGGCAACTAGTTTGACACCGTTTTCGGATAGGGCTCGGGATCGAGGATTACAGGCTCTATTTGTAACATTATGTCGATATCTTTGTCCTGACCTTCTGGATAATGATAGTGCGGGTAACTTTAATCCAATGTCTGATAAAATTAAGGATATAGAACAACGTATTTTTGAATATGTAAAGATTGTGGATCCAGGAGAACTCAATAATGTAATTAAAGAGGTAAAAGATATAGAAAATAAATGGGCTGTCGAGACGCAGGAGGAATTGTGTTATCGTGGTAAGAAAAAGAAATCGCTTCTCAAGGATGATATAGAAGAGCATAGATTTAGATGTATGAACAGCATGAGGAGTGTTGAAAAACAATCAGGATTATATTTGTTAGGAGATTAAGATATGAAGTTAGGACCGAAAGATTCAAAGTCAAAAAAGGATGCCATTGGAAAGTTGAGAAAGACTCAGCTTGTTACGACATTCGCAACGGGAGCAATTGCTGATATGCCAGATTACTCTGTAATTATGGCTGCAATAGATTATTGGAATCGTTATAGCCCAGTTATCCATGAGCCTAATCTGGAAAAACTTCTTGGTGTTACTGGATTTAGAGAGCCATATGCTACAGATTCAGACAATCCGAAAGGAAATCCGGATATACCGGCATTTAGATTTCCTAGAAATCACTTTTGTCCTAAATGTGGGGATTTAAAAGATTATAAAGCGTTCGGAGATCAAAAACATAAAAAGTGTCAGTGCGGAAGAACTTTGGTGCCATCGCGTTTTGTATGTGCATGTGTCAATGGTCATTTAGAGGATTTTCCATATAAGTGGTGGGTTCATTATGGAAATACAAGTGAATGTTCTGGAGCTGATAGGTGGGATCAAATTAACATAGAATTTAAAAACACTACAGGGAGTCTTGCGAGTATCGTGATAAAATGTAAAGCTTGTGGTAAAACCAGAACTATGGAAGGATGTATGGGTAAAGAGGCTTTGAAAGGATATCGGTGCAGGGGGAAGCGGACTTGGATTGGATTTGAAAAACAGTATGATGATCCGGAACAGTGCGATGCTCCGATGCGCACGTTGCAAAGAGGCGCTTCCAATGTATTTTTTAGTATGAATCAAAGTGCGCTTACAATTCCGCCATATAGTCAGAAAATACAAAGTGATTTAAGTGAAGAATGGGACGAAATAAAGAGTTGTCTTGATCAACAAATGAATGAAAAAAATTTGAGGATTGTTTTGCAAGCGAAATTTTCCGATTTATCTTCAGGCGGAAGATATACGGTTGAAGATTATATAAATGCTGCTAAAGAAAGATATAATTTCAATAACCCAGCTTATAAAAATCATAATAATTCATATACAGAAAAAATGCTTTATGAAGATGAGTATGATGCTTTGTGTGCCGGTTACACTCCGAACGACGAGGATGAGCCAGAACAATTTATATCTGTGGAAACTGATGTGCCGAATATTTTAGAAGATTATGTAGAATCTGTTATGCTTGTAAAAAGACTTAGAGAAGTTTTGGCTGTAAAAGGATTTAGAAGAATAACTCCAGAAAAACCAAAGCCAGATGATGAAAGAGCCATAGGGATGAATAAAGGACAATATCAACCTTTATGGAAAGAACCGCAGGACTGGCTTCCAGCAATTCAAATGAGAGGAGAAGGTTTGTTCATCAAATTTGATGAGGAAAAATTACAAAAGTGGGAGAATATGAATGCGAGTAGATATGAAGAAATGCTGTTTCGATTAGGGGACGATAACATCGGTAAAGGCATGATGTCTGCACGGTATGTTGTTTTGCATACATTTGCTCATTTACTTATCAGACAACTAACTTTTGATTGTGGGTATTCGGGTGCGGCTATAAAAGAAAGAATATATAGTACCTATCCAGGATCTGAAAAATTAATGGCTGGAATATTAATTTATACTTCTTCATCCGATTCAGATGGAAGTCTGGGAGGATTGGTAAGACAAGGGTGTCCTGAACTGCTGGAATCTACAGTTAGAAATATGCTTCAAGAAGCTTCGTGGTGTTCTTCTGATCCTCTTTGTAGTGATTCGATGTCTCAAGGATATAATTCTTTGAATTATGCGGCTTGTCACGCATGTACACTATTGCCAGAAACGAGTTGTGAGGCTAGAAATTGTTTGTTGGATAGGGTTGCAATTGTTGGAAAGCACGATGATAGAAGTCTTGGATATTTTGGTAAATTAATGGAGAAACATGATGGCTAAAACGATTCCAACTATGTAAAGTCTTGTACTTAAGATCTAATTCCTTACAGTTCTTCTGTAGGGAGGTTCATTGTATAGTTAGACTGTTCTGTATTTATTCAGCAGTTGGGGAGGGGACTTCGCAAGGCTGATGAAAAAGAGTACGTTGTTGTTCTGGATTTTATAGGTAATTACAAAAACAATTTTATGATACCGATCGCACTGTCCGGGGACAGGAGCTATAACAAGGACACGATCAGAAGATATGTTATGGAAGGAAGCCGGGTTCTACCGGGAAGTTCAACCATTCATTTTGATGAGATCAGCAAAAGTAAGATCTATGCGGCGATTGACAGATTGTCAACACCGAGAAAAATGCTGATAGAGAAATATAACCTGCTGAAGGACAGGCTTGGAAAAATTCCTTCGATCATTGATTTTTATGAATACGGCGAGATCGATCCGCTGTTATTTATAAGCTATTCAGGAACATATCATTCATTTCTGCAAATGGCAGATAAAGATTATCAAGTGCAGTTGACTGAGAATGAAAATGTGTTGTTAGAGTTTATCTCGCAGAATGTGGCGAGTGGAAAACGAGTATACGAGCTCTTGATGCTAAGGCAGTTCCTGAATTATGGTGAGCTTCGTAAAAAGGAAATCGAAGATGAGTTGAGAAGTGAATATCATATAGAATTGTCGGAGGAATCCTATCGGTCATCACTAAATGTACTCAGCGGCGGATTTATGAACACACAGAGTGAAAAGAAGAAATATGCGGATATCAACATTGTGGAATATCAGGCGGGCCGCACTTTTTCAAGACTGTATGCCTATAACCAGGGTGTGAAGCAGATACCGTTTTATCAGCAGATGAGTGACTTGATTCAATTAGGGCTTCGCAGGTATCAGGATATCTACTCTGTAAACCAGGATGAGATGGGGCTTAGCCTATATCAAAAATATTCCAGAAAAGATGTTTGCCGTATTTTGAACTGGGAGCGGGATGACAGCTCTACGGTATATGGATATAAGATCAAAAATGGGACATGTCCCATCTTTGTGACATACGAAAAGAAGGATGATATTGCCAGCAGTACAAAATATGAGGATGTTTTTCTGGCAAACAATCTGTTTAGCTGGATGACAAGAAGCCGCGTTTCACTCGACAGTGACGAGACGCAGAAACTGATTCATTACAGGGAAAACGGGCTGAAAATACTGTTGTTTATCAAGAAGAGTGACGGCGAGGGAAGCGATTTTTACTATATGGGAACGGCTGAACCGATTCATTGGGAACAGACAGCAATCAGCAATGATGACGGAAAGAAGCTCCCGATCATGAATTTTCATCTGCAGCTTGCGTGTAGTGTCAGAGAGGATATTTACCACTATTTTGTAGAATAAGGAACCGCAGCGAGATCATAAACTGCCGCTTAAAAATTAGGCGTACAGCGGGTTATATAACTGATTTTTGAGTAATTGCTTTAAAAATTTGAAATGGGGAAAAAAACAAGCGGTATTAAAAGTTATTTTTGAACAGTTTCTTAGAGCGTGTTTGAAAAATGCTTTCCGTCAGATGTGCGTCACAATTTGTGGGAGATTTGTGCCGAATGAAGGAGGCATAGCGGGCTATGTTGACTGAATTCGGTGCAAATATCACGCAAAGTGGGGCGTATAGATGGCGGGAATGATTTTTCAAACGCGCTCTAGTAAGCAGAATAGGGACAATATGATAAATAAACAGCAAATTTAAACAATATACAGGAGAAGTAAACGTATGAAGACAATAAATGTAGTAGCCGCGATTATTATAAACAATAACAAACTCTTCGCCACACAGCGTGGATATGGGGAGTTCAAGGACGGCTGGGAGTTTCCAGGCGGAAAGATCGAGGAGGGGGAAATGCCTGGGCAGGCGTTGAAACGGGAGATCAGGGAGGAACTGGACACGGAGATTGAGGTGGGAGAACTGGTTGATACGATCGAGTATGATTATCCCAATTTTCATCTGTCCATGAAATGCTTTGCCTGCACGATCAAGTCGGGGGATCTGGTTCTGAAGGAGCATGAATCTGCCAGGTGGCTTGGAAAGGACGAGCTGCATAGCGTAGACTGGCTTCCGGCGGATATAGGGATCCTTGACAGGTGTGGGGAGTTGCTGGAGCGTGTTTGAAGAGTTGTCGTTATTTATCTGACAGGTATGCAATTGCTTCATAAGCGGAAAGGAGCAAGCGCGCAGAGTATGTCGAATTTATTGATTGCATTTTGTAAGGCGTGCCATTCAAAGATTTATGCAAAGCGTGGTGATCGTTGGTATGACCGGTAGGAGGTGTCAAAAGCTCTGTAGATTTGTCTGCTATAGAACGGCGGGTGGGGTTTGCGCGTGCAGTCGCGAAATTGAATATGCAGGTATAGACTTTGGATATTCCGGTTGCAGAATGGGGCGCACGGTTGCAAAGTGAACTTATTGCATTGACGAAAATGCAACTGAGTGATATGCTGACTGCAGTTCCGAAGTGAGGTTTTGTGCCAGGAGGTTTTATCATGGGCGAACAGGTACAGAAGGATTTTTTGAGAAAAAGAATGATAGAACTGCGGGAAAAAAATCGTGAGTCGCAAGCTGATATGGCGGCACTTCTTCATTGTAATAAATCAACTCTTTCCAGAGTGGAAAAGGTTGGTGATCCAACAAGTTATAAGAATGTGTTGAGTTATGCTGAAATGTATTGCGGTTTCCTGGGGCTAACGGAGGAATTACACTCTTATTATTTCAGTCGTAAGAAGTAAGCGTATGCTGATGAATCAGCGAAGGGAGAAGATCAGATGGCTGATTGCTCACGGAGCAGATGTAAATCGACGAGATTGCGGCAAGTATTATTTTCCGCCGCTTTCACATTCCATTCAGAATAATGATTTTGAAATGTTCCAGTTCCTGCTTCATGATTGCAACGCCAATCCTAATATTGGCAGCAGAAATCCCTATGATGCGGGCAAGATAAGGCAGAAAAATGATGGGAATATGCCGCTGATGATAGAGGCATGGGACAATAAAATCCAGTATGTTAAGGAATTGTGTGCTGACGAGAGGACAAGCCTTAACCAGCAGGATGGGAATGCTTTACGGCACTGATTAAGGCGTGCTATTGGGGATGGGTTGAATGCAGGGATATCATCATCGAGGCCGGTGCAGATCAAAGGATCGTTGACCGTGATGGATATACCGCAGAAGACCGGTATCAAGAATGTGCGGACCAGATTATGAAAACGAGCAAGTCCGATACCATTATACTCTTCGATGGAGATAAAACACTGACAATAGAAGACAGCGGCAGGGCAGTTTTCGGGTATAAAACACATTTATATGATGGGAATTTTTATACCGGATACCAGGCGTGGAAGCAGACTGAAGAGTTTAAGCAATGTGTATTTGATGACCTCACAGAAATGCCTGTTCATTTTAATGAGAAGATGAAAAGCGCTGTCACGGAGGATTCCTTTATTTTGACTTCCGGACATGAAAGGGTGTGGAAGTTCCTTGCGAAGCAGTTGAATCTGGATTTCTTCTATGGGGCACAAATGGCGGCGGAGACGAAGCTTTTTATTGCGAAACGTCTTCAGGAGGCAGGAAAGCGCGTGATTGCGTATGGGGATGGAATGAACGACTATTTCATGCTTAAGCAGGCCGATAAAGGATATCTTGTCGCGAAGCAGGATGGAACCATCAGCAGATCATTAAAGGGTAGCGATACGGAGGGGTTAACCATTGTTTGAATTAGAAAAAACGGAAGAGAAAAAATCTAATTGCTATAACAAATTGCCATAGGATGCAAGTTCCAGACATATGATCCCAAACATGAAGAGTTTGTAAGACCGGAGACAAAAAATGTTATTCTTGCAGATTCGGTCATCATACAGGAAAGACGCTTCTGGAGATTCTGGATCCAGACATGAAGGTTGCCTGCTGTGTGATCAATGAAATGGCACTGCCGATGTTTGAGAACTGCTTATATACGGTAAGAGTGTCAAAAAACTCATATGAAGGCAAAAATGTAAAGAAACAGAAAGGTAGAATTGGTCCGGATACAACGATGCGGCTGTTTCGTCAACTGTAAAATATTTCAACTTGATATGATTTTGGAAACTCGATATAAGAGGGCTATACACATGATGATATACACGACTAATAAATGGAAGGGCTACGGGAAGCAGAATTATTTTACCTGAAGGTTTTTGCACTTTTGATGCAACTTTGATGCAATTCTGATACAATCATGATGTATTTCCGGTATAAAATACATATAGTGATACTCCCGAAGTCTCTTGGTGACGGTACGGCACTGAAACAGGAGAGATTGCGGGAGTATTTTATTGCAGAAAATGTCTGATTCAATATTTGAGTATGGCATCAGATGATCGCAGGCGCAGGAAATACAGATGCAGTTTTAGGCGTGGGATCGATGCGATACAGATATTTGCGCAATAAGTGCAGGAAATACAGATACAGCTTCTGGTGCGGAGGAAACAGAGATGAGAGGTAAGACTGGAAAGATTGGAAAACTTTTGATGATGGTGTTATGCGTAGGAGTGCTCTTCGGCTGTGCACCGTGCCAGGATGCAGAGAGATTCGCGGGGGAACAGGAGACAGTGCAGAGCGTCCTGATAGAAGACCAAACGGAGACCGGGGAGACTTCCTCTGAGGGGGCATCACAGGAGAGCGGAGTGGAAGTGTTTGAAGAGACGGAGTATTCTCCGGAGGAGCAGCTTAGGAAGAATGAGGAGAAATTTTATGAGGAAGCCGGGGATCAGGGGATCGACCGGCAGGAAGCGGATACATATCTGCGGGTTTTGATGGATGACAATATTTTTCAGAATGGAGCGATGGAGCTTACAGGTCTTCGGATCGCTGACATGGATGGCAATGGTCAGACAGATATGCTGGTTGTGGTGCAGAACGTACAGGAAAAGTACCTTTATGGTACTGGCGGTCTTTGGTTTTATATGAATGAGGATGAGCCGTACTGCTTTTATGAGGAAGAGTGTCCCTATTTTGGGTGGTATAGTTCATTCTGGGCAGATCTTGACGATGATGGCAATGTAGAGATCACATTCTGTGCGCAGGGAACCGGATGTGGCGGACCAGGGGATCATTACAAGGCGGTTTTTAAGTATATCGATCATTCTGTAGAGCGGATGCAACTGCCGTCTGACTATGATGAGGATCTTGAGGAAGCGTACAGGGAATATGGGCTTAAGATTCGTGTATTTCAGGAGCCGGAGGCAGACAGCTACAGTGCCTATTGCGCCTATCTGGATGAGCAGATTTCTTTTCATGCGGAGAACAGTGAGGGATGGGATCTGCCTGATACGGTATGCCTGGCAGGCAGTAATGTGAGAGGGTTTTATGATCTGTGCGTGGCGGAGTATGAGGGGAAGAAGGTTCTCCAGGCATCAGAGTATCTGTGTGGGGAATGCGGTGTCCCGCATGGCGTTGCCGAGGCAAAATTTCTGATCACATGGAATCCGGACGGCACGCCGCAGGTACTCAAATGGTGGTTGGAGGAGTACAGTGCCCCCTATGCAAGCTGGCGTGAGAGCCGGATCTGCTACGCGGACGGTTATTACTACTATGTCAGCCAGATGGATCACTATTATCTGTATCGCTGCAAGGAGGACGGTAGCGAGCCGCAGTGTCTGGTAAGGGCGCATGCGGGAAGCATCTGCGTGCAGGAGGATGAAGTCTTTTTTATTGATCAAACGGACGGGTATGGGATCTATCGGGTGAAGACGGACGGCACTGGCCTGACGAAGCTGTGCGACAGCGGAAACCGGCTGCAGATCAGTGCGGAATATGTTTACTTCTGTGACACGTACCATGCGGAGTATGATACGCGGGGGCTGGTGACGGAGGAACCGTCGGAGTTCGAAGATGATTTTTTGTACCGGACGGATAAGGACGGATTGCGGAGAGAGCTGATCGCCGCAGAGGTGCGGCAGTATGTGCTGAGTGATGGCGACGATCAGAATGTCCGTTATACAGGGCAGGTTTACTGCTGGAAATGGAAGGAAAAGAATACGGTTGTCAGCCGGATGGATCTTGACGGTCAGAACGAGGAGGAGCTGTGCCGTCTTGGGAGCGGGATCGATTTTCTTGTTTATGAAGGCGCGATTTTTTACATAGGGGCCTGTGACGGAGGCGAAAAGATCTTCCGTTTTTCACTGCGGGATGGAGAGACAGATTCCTTCCGGGTTCCCGAATCGACGGAGTTCTGTATCTATGATGATCGCATTTATACTTTGTATAAAGGAATGAAAGGGGATTTGTACAGGGTGGCGATCAACCGGATCGACTGGGAGGATGGCAGCAGCGAGGAAGTCTATCGATATGAGTATGCAAGTGAGGACGCGGACGCGTGCTGGATGTCGGATCTGTTTGCAACTGAGTGCGGTGTCTTTTTCCGGCAATATGTCTCGGAGAATGAGGGTTGCCAATGGTTCCGGCTGACAGATGACAAGGGGGCAGAGCAATGGGAGGATCCGGATCAGATACCCGGAACACGGCCAGCCCGAAACATCGAGTACGGAGAGCTGAACAGTGTGAAGTCTGTGCTGGTGAGCACAGAGGGATATGAGGCATATCTGTCAGACGATCTGGTGTATGAGGCAGATCATACTGTGGGAGAGAATGGGGAAGGATACGGCGTTTATCAGATATGCCTTCCCCAGTTTAACAGCAGGATTCCGGGTTATAAGAAGATCAATCAGTATTTCCAGCGTGCCTGTCAGGAGGCGCAGACAGATCAGGAAGCTTTTTTTCAGATACTTGACGGGGAGACGGGCAGATTCTCATATTATCAGATGACGGATTACGATTATGTCTATATTGGGGAGCGATTTATCACGGTGGCAAAATACAGGGGCGGTTATTCCGGCGGGATACGCAGCTGGACGAAGCAGGAGCCGGTTACGTTTGACCGGCAGACGGGGGAGGCGGTTTCGCTGGAGGAGCTGCTTGGAATGACCTGGCAGGAGGCGTCCGCAAGGCTCACGGCGTCTGCCTGTAAGCGTCTGGAACGAGATGGGAATAGCTGGTTTTTTCTGCGTGAGGAAAATAAGCTGGCAGAAGAGTTTGACCCGGAGAAGTTTTTCCTGTTCCCGGAAGGTATCGGAATCTATTATGAGCGGTATGCGGTCGACTGCGGTGCGGCGGGGGATTATCTGTTTGTCGTTCCGTGGGAAGAGCTGGATTTCTGACAAAACAGCTTCGAAACAGGATCATGATGCAACTTTGATGCATTTCTGATACAATCATGATGCATTTCCTCTGTAAAATGGATAGTGAATGAGCGCCTGTAATGAAATGATATCGGTATTCCTGCCTGAAGGAAGGAACGCGGCGCAAATAGGAGCATATACTTTGGGAGTATATGGGTGTTACCCAGGAGGAAATAGAAAAGGATGAAAAAAAGAGTTGCAAAAGTGAAATATATATGGCTGACAATATTCTGTGCGGGCGTCGCTTTCGGCTGTGCGCCGGATCCGGACGTGGAGTTATCCGCAGGGTTGTCTGAGCATACCGCTGTAGAAGATATTGAGACGGCGCAGCAGCAGACGGAGGAAACAGAGGAAGAGTCATCTGCACAGGTGTCGGAGACAGCGGTAGAACATTCTCAGGAACAACAGATGCAGGAGAACGTGGATCGGTTTTACGAGGAGGCAAAGGAGCAGGGGATTGCGTGGGAGGAGGCGGCAAAGTATGTACAGATGCTGACAGAGGACGATATTTTTCAGGGTGGGGCAATGGCGTTTACGGGGCTTCGGATGGATGATATTGACGGAAATGGTCAGACGGATATGCTGGTCATGGTGCTGGACGCGCAGGAAATGCCGTTTTACGGTTCCGGTGCGCTTTGGATCTACATGAATGAGGACGAGCCCTATTGTTTTGCCGAGGAGTACTGCTCGTATTACGGCTGGTTCGATGTATTCTGGGATGACATTGACAATGATGAAAATGTGGAGATCGTGTTCAGCGCACAGGGAACGGGCTGCGGCGCGGTGGGAGATTCCTACAAGGCGGTTTTTAAATACAGGAAGCCGTCTGCAGATGCGGCGGAACAGGACAGCGAAACGGACAACGGAGGGAATCGCAGACAAAACAGGGAAGAGGGTGTTAAAAATCATATAGAACAGATGAAGCTGCCGTCTGACTTCACAGTTGATTATGATTTTGGGATTGGTGTTGAGGTTTATCAGGAGCCAGAGGCAGGCCGGTACACCGCGTACTGTCCCTATTTTGACGAGAAGATCGCCTTCCGCGGGCAAAATATCGAGGACTGGAGCCTGCCCGAGACTGCGGAGGCTGTGGGCGGCGAGGTGCGTGGCTTTTACAACCTGCGCGCAGTGCAATACGAAGGGAAAAAGGTATTGCAGGCTTCGGAGTATCTGAACGGCGAGGGCGGAACGGTACATAATGTCGCCACGGCACAGTTTTTGATCACATGGAGTGAGGACGGCACGCCCGAGGTGATCAAGTGGTGGGTCGAGGAGGACAAAATCTGCTCACTGCCGCTCGCGGATTGATCATGGAAACGATCTGTTCCTGACTTTTGAGGTGGAATGATGAAAAAGAAGAGTTGTTACATAATGACAGGAATACTCCTGGCAATGGCATTGACCAGTGCGTGTGCTGATGGACGTGCAGGGAAAGCGGAAGAAGCGGAAAATGTGATGGAGAGCAGTGAGGGGATGGCGTCAGAGACTGCCGCACAGGATTTGTCTGATGGTGGAGCGCAGGATCAGGAGACAGAAGGACAAGAGGCAAAAGACACTGCGACAGCGTCCATCACACCCGACTTAAATCACAATGGCACAGCCGAGGAAGTGCGCCTGACGGATCTGGATGACGGACAGGGGCAGCGGCTGGAGATCTGGGAGAATGACGTGTTGGTCTGTCAGAAAGATGGCTATTATGCACACACAGGGCAAACCAGCGTATTCCTGTGTACCCTGGACGGAGAGGACTATCTTCTGCGCTACAACCCTGCAATGTATCAGGGCGTCTGCTCATATGAATATGTGTTGTTCACCCTGGCAGATAATAAAGAGAAGATGGTACACTATGATTATGTAGATTTTGATATTAACTTTGGCTCTCCTGTCCATGGTGATTTTGACGCGGAGGCGATCGCGGATTTTATGGACGAGATCAATGAACTGCTCTCACACAGCGTCCAGCTGCTCAATACGAACCGTGATCTGCAGGGTACTTTTGAGAAGGAGGGACGGCTTTATGACAGCCTGTGGTGGCTGGACGATCAGGAGCCGCCAGTGTTTGCCAGGGATGAGAGCAAAACATTGCAGGAGAACCTGCGGGATTATCAGACCGCAATGACAGCGGCACAGAAGCCGATGATCATCGAGGAAGCGGACAGCCTGCCGATTACTGAGCCTTTGGAAATGTCATTTTGCAGCGGCGCGGGGGCATGGATGACGGTGATCACACTGAACCCGGATGGCAGCTTTGTGGGGGACTATGCTGATACTGATGCCGGTGCCGGTACGATATATGTCTGCCAGTTTCATGGGCAGTTCGGGCAGGTAGGACAGATCACCGACAATTCCTGGCTTCTGACAATGGAGGCGCTGGAGCTGGACACTGGTCACAGTGTCGGGGAAGAGTGGGATGTGACAGAGGAGGACTACACGATCCGCTATGTTTCCAGTGATCCATACGGTTTCGACGATCTGGACTGGAAGGCACTCGAACCGGGGGCAAAGTTTATCCTCTACAGTCCGGATGCCACCGGACACCAGCCGGGAACAGAGCTGTACGGTGCGCGGGAGTTCCAGTCCTGGATGCACGATCGTCACGGATTTGACAGCGAGGCGGATATCCTGGGCTGTTGGGGACTGCAGAACATGACGTCAGGGCGGGGGTTCTTTGCGGACGTGGACGAATAGTTACTATTCACAGCCGATTTTGATAACCAAACGATATTCTATATAGCGCATCCTGTAAGGTGCGCTATAAATTT
>VSNO01000100.1 GCA_009774375.1 Lachnospiraceae bacterium | reverse complement strand
AATTACAGAGGTCTCCTGAGTCTCCGTTACGGTATCGCACAGTCTGCGAATGTCGTTGCCGTCAAGACGCTCACCCAGATCTCACCGCAGCTTGGTTTTGATTATCTGCAAAACTTTGGTTTCACAACCCTGGTTGAGAAACGGGTTGAAAACGATGGCACGGTTCGATCCGATATCGGACAACCCCTTGCACTCGGCGGCATCACGGATGGCGTTACCAACATGGAGCTCAACGCGGCGTATGCGGCGATCGCAAACCAGGGAACCTATATCAAGCCAAAGCTCTACACAAAGATCGTAGACCATGACGGAAATATCCTGATCGATAATACTGCACCGGAATCCAAACAGGTGATCAAGCAGTCTACCGCATGGCTGCTCACAAGCGCCATGGTCGATGTTGTCACGACGGGTACCGGCGGTTCCGTCAATTTCGGAAATATGGCGATCGCGGGCAAGACAGGCACGACATCCGACTACAAAGATGTATGGTTTTCAGGGTATACACCCTATTACACCGCTACGACCTGGACCGGCTACGACAATAATACCAGCATGAAATCTTCCGCGGAAAAGAATCTGTCCAAGACCATGTGGAAAAAAGTCATGTCAAGGATCCATGAAAACCTTGAATACAAATCATTTCCCATGGTAAACGGCATCGTCACTGCCACGGTCTGTTCCAAATCCGGCAGGCTTCCCATAGCGGGAGTATGTGACGTGCAGGGCAGTGTGAAAACAGAATACTTTGCGGAGGGCACCGTACCAACAGAATACTGTGATGTCCACTACTTCTCCAACATATGCCAGTACTCCGGACTCACAGCCACGGAGGAATGTCCTTTCAAACAGGCATCTGCCATCGAACAGGTACCTGCGCGGCTCCTGGACAACAACCTTGCCTCCGCCCTTACGAACCTTCCTGAGACCGACACCGCTGATACCACACAGCTCTGTCCTCATAACGAAGTGTTCATGACAGCGCCAAATGCGCAGGAAGTCCTGCAGCAGCAGATCCTGGAAATGCAGATGCGCGCAGCTGCCGAGGCCGCGCCTCCGGCAGCTGCTGAACCAGTCTCAGATACGGACTGACCGCATAGCTTACGCACTCCGGCGTGCATAAAAAAGAATATCCTTTCGGATATTCTTTTTTATGCCGCTAACCTAATAAAATAAAGACCTTTCGAAGCCTCATGCCTCAAAAAGCCTTTATATGTGATATCTCAAAGCTGCTAACCGGAATCGAACCGGTGACCTCAACACTACCAATGTTGCGCACTACCGACTGTGCTATAGCAGCATCACCGAAAAATATGATACCATAACCAGCTCATCCTGTCAACTGCATTCGCCGATTTTTTACAAATGTTAGTAATAGCGTCCTGGGCCGAACTATTACAAATGTTACAATAATATTAATGAAATATTAGAATAAAAACTGAAACTTGCGATTTCTTGCCAACTCAGATAACATAAGATATACTATGCATAGACTACTACGCTGATCATACGCATAAAACCGAGGTGACAATATATGAAGAAAACTACAATCAACGCAATACTGATATCGATCATAACACTCATGTCTGTCTCAATCTGCTTCCTTATTTTCTGTATCGTGACCAGACCGCGTTATGTGATCGTCAACGAGCCGGAGACGGCTGCGATGATCACGGAAGCTTCCGGCTTCGACGAGGATGAACTGCAGCCCGAAGTCCCAGCCTCTGAAAACACTGCCGGGACGCCAGTCGAGAACTCCCCCGACAAAACCATGCACGGCAGGACTTCAACTAGAGTGAATATCCGTGATGCCGCCTCTGAAAACGCCAAAGTGCTCAACACAGTTGACGAGGGAACCACTTTTGAGATCATTGAGATCCAGGACAACGGTTGGACCAAAATCCTCTACGAAGGGACGGAAGCCTATATCTCTTCAAATTTCGTGATCGTCACCAATGACTAACAGACCGTCAGCCTTCTTTTTCCTTCTCTGCCGATCTTCTCCTCCTTGCCCTGAGTCTCACCGCGATCCCTTTTTGCCGCAACAGTTCACCATGATATTTATCCTTATAGTACTCATATGCCCTCTTATAATTGTACCCGTATTCCGCAAACTTGCGGAGGACAACATTCATCTCCGCACCCACAAATATGATATTCATCGTGCCATACAGCCACAGAATGAATATCACGACCGTCGCAAGACTTCCGTATGTAACAGAGTAGTTCGCAAAATTGCTGATATAGAACGAGAATGCCCACGAGTATACCAGCCACGCCACCGTGGAGAAAAAAGCGCCAAATAATTCATAGCGTATCTTTGATCTCCTGTTTGGAACGTTCATGTAGATCAGCAGAAAAAAAATAATCAGAAATACAAGCATACACAAATACTTCCCATATCGAAACAAATCGGAAAATACTGCCATACCCGGCACAAACTGGAGCATCCAGTTAAATATATTGTTTCCGAGCACGATCAGAACCATCATGAGACCGATCGCGGCAAAAAAGATCACCACATAGGACACCGCAAGCGTATACAGCAGAACAGTGCCCCTCGTCTCCCGGATCCCATATACTGCATTCATCCCGATGATCACCGCATACACACCTTTGGAAGCGCAGAAAAGCATCACGATCATGGTAAAAGACTTCATCATCGCCGTGCTCTCCGCATATGCTTCCTCCAGGATCTGATTCAGGAGCGGCACTGACCCCTCCGGAATGATATTCATCAGATATTGTGTGAAACGTCCTGTATCGATCGGCAGATAGCTGAAGATCGATATACAGTACATCGCCATCGGGAACAGTGACATCAGTAAAAATAAAGCCGCGTGTCCTGCAAATGAGGACACGTGGTCATATTTTACTTTTGTTATAAAACTGTATGTTATTTCATATACTACTTTTATCTCTCTTCTGGTTATTCGCTTCTTTTTATGCATTCTTACTGTTGTCCCTTTTCTTTTGCCTTCCTGATCAGGAACAGATCACTGATCGCCTTGCCAAGATCATGCGGATAGAGCTGCACTACCGGACTGTCGATGATATCCCCAACCTTCATCCTGAACCCAACCTTCACAAACCGGTCATCGTCAGGAAATTCATATGCCAGATACTCGCCATCCTGCATGAATTTTGCCTCCGGCGTCGATATGTCTGTCTTGCGCTCAAGCATGACGCTCATGGAAGTCGCTGCCGCCCCCATCATCTGATTCATCGCCTCCGAGACTGCACTCATATGAAGCTCACCCAGATCCATTTTGGCGAAATCGCCGTTTCCGTCACTTCCCATCATCAGATCAGCGATCGCCTTGGCATCCTGCTCCTCCAGCATCAGTATGCTGCACCCTTTGACGCCCTCCACATAATTGACCTTCACAAAGACCTTCTTGGAGGACACATTTTTCGTATACTCGCTCTTCTCAACGATCTCTACCATCGGGGGCGTGATATCCACTGTCTGGCGCACCAGCATACTGAGCGTCGATGCCGAACTCCCCAGACATATATTTGATATTTCCCCGATCGCGTCTATTTCCAACTCCGAAAAAAAATGGCTGCTCATCACATACCTCCCATTTCTACTGCATCAGTGTTTCCGGTTCACATTCCAATGCCCTTGCAAGCTTGAGCACAAGTTTCTCAGGCTGTCTGGTCAGATCACAGAAGGATGCCTCACAATTTTTGACCGCAGACACACTGTACCCCATGCGCTCCGCGATCTGCTGCCTTGTCTTTCCCAGCTCCAGACGCCGCATTTTTACCGGAGATATCCTTGCGAATCGGATATACAGATTCCTGCCGTCATAATTCACAGTGTTGACCAGCTGAACGATCTCCCCTGAATTTCCCATAGTATCCTTGTCAACCCTGTACATTGATGTAACCGCTGTCATCATCTTTTTCATTATCGCCTCGTCATCGTAATGCCCCAGATTTTCCATCGGTATGTACAGATCAATATAAAGTGCCTTGAGCTCCCGAACCTGCTCCTCATCAAGCTTAATGATATAATTATTGTCCTTTGCCTCATTGTAAAAGGACAATATCCTGAGCCAAAACGCATCCTTATCGAATCCCGCCATCTCTGTTCCCTATCCCCCAATACATAATTTTATCTGCTGACTATATAAAATTATTATACGCCTTAGCCCGTATTACTGTCAATCAATATATCATTTCGTCAGAATTTTAGATGTTGACGCTTTCGCAGTATGTTGCTATAATAAAATTGTTCTGTATTCATTTCTAAATTTCAGAATTGTGAAAGGGGATTTTTATGAGTATCTTTAACGACGACCGTTCCACTGTAAACGAGGCCGCAGCGGCTTTTGACTCCGATCTTTCAGGCACCGGATTTGACACAGCACTCCAGAAGGCATTTGATTCCGGTATGAATCTCGACGAGATCCAGTATATCGTCTCCACACACACTGACAGGATCGTGAAGAGATTCGTTGTCCAGTACCAGTTAAAGAAGGCAGCGAACAGGGATAAATAGATCCATGCAAAAATTATGCAATTATTTTTACTTTTTGCTTGATTTTTTATCCCATTCTGTGCTATACTATAATTCGTCAGTGAGCAGATGACTTACATAGGCTGACTGAAGGGGCATAGTTCAACGGTAGAACAGCGGTCTCCAAAACCGTCAATGCGAGTTCGATTCTTGCTGCCCCTGTATTTGGAAACAGTCTATAGATCTGTTGTTAAGCGGGTCTATAGACTGTTTTATTATTCATTTCTTATGGAAAAGTCCTAAAGAGTGAAACCAGACGAGATACAGTCCATCACTGTCCTCAACAAAGTTACGACTTGGGAGGGATTAAAAATATTAGCTCAGAAACCCGGACAGGCGTACCTGTCCGGGTTTCTGTTGATCTAGATTCGGTTAGATTGTCAGCTCTTTGATCAGAAAATGTTGTTATTATCTCTTCAGATTGATCAGCTCCTCGAGCAGTGTATCCGATACCGTGATGGTACGGCTGTTTGCCTGGAAGCCTCTCTGGGTCGTGATCATGTCGGTAAACTGCTGTGAGAGGTCTACGTTTGACATCTCGAGGATACCGCTGGTGATCGAGCCGATCCCTTCTGCCTTGATGTCTACGAGGGCCGCGTCGCCGGAGCTCGCTGTTGTCTGGTAGAGGTTGTCGCCAGAGTTCTCAAGTCCCATGGCATTCGCAAATTTTGCGACGCAGATCTGTCCGAGTGTCGTGATATGGCCGTTGCTGTAGCTTGCCGTGACGATACCGTCCGTTCCAACGGACACGCCGAGCAGCTTTCCAACCTTTGTTCCGTCAAGACGCTTGCCTTCCACGGTTGACTTATGGTCGTTACCCACATTGGAAGTGTCTGACAGATCGATGGTGAGGTTCGAGAAGTTTCCGTCTGTGTTGATCGAATTCAGCGCCACTGTGATGGAAGACTGCCCCTCTGTACCTACATAGCTGAAAGATCCATCCGACTTATTGAACATCAGATCCCATGAAGCGCCCCCGTTATTGGTCAGCGCATCAATATTGATCTCTTTTCCATCGGAACTCGTCAGTCCCAGCAGTTTCAGGGTATACTCCTTGTCGACCACCTGCGATTCCGTCATCTCTGTCTGTGTCGTATACGGATTGACCGTATCAGACTTCTTGCCCAGGTTGAGAAGCTTCATGATCGCCTCCCCATAAACGGTTCCTGCATCCACCATCGTTCCTGTACCGTTATCAGCCTGAATTACGGTTCCATTGGCATCCTTAAACTGGTATTTTGTCACTGTCTTCCCATCATCATCTGTATAGGTCTGCTTGATAGATGTGACAGAACCCGTTGCCGCCTTAAAATTGTATGTTATCGTTCCGTCCGTATTTGTCGTTCCTGCATCATAAAATGCTTCTATAGCCTCTTCCGGTATCGTTACTGCATCTGTCACCGGGAATGATGTCGGCTGGGACTTCACAAAACCTGTTCCGCCGGAGAAGTTAACTTTAAGGGTCATATTATACAGATCACCATTCTCAAGAACCTTGCCAGCCAGATCCGGATCACCATCGATAAAAGCTTTCATATCGACTGTTGCCCATTCACCTGCATCTCCCATGTTATGTCCTGGTGTAACTGTGATCCCAGGAGCCGCAGTACCGCCGTTCACTGCTGTCCGCACTGCATTCTCCAGTTTATCGAGCAGCTCCTGAGGCATATCTGTTGCGGTGAGCTTTCTTCCCGTCCCATCTTCGGTATATGTCAGTTTCGATGTATCAACCTTATAGATCGTAGCAGAAGGACCCCACTCATTCTCTGTATTCAGTGTTTCTCTTACTGTCGTCACCTCGCGCGTCTTCGGCAGGATGCCAAACTTCATATTATAAGCGTACCCTGCGCTGTCATAGACCTCAAAATTGACGATCTTGCCGTTCTCTGTCTGCAGAGCGACGTCATCCCTGTCAATGATTCCCGCAATCTGCGCATTCTGTGTCGCGTCTGCCGCGTATTCATTACTCGTCCTGGTGTTGATCGGTCCGACAGTACCCTTTACGATCCTGCCCTCATTGTCGACGCCCCAGCCCTGCACGATGTATCCGGTGCTCGCCATACAGAGGTTGCCTGCGTCGTCCACGTCGAACGATCCGTCTCTCGTGTAGTATGTACTCGTACCGTCACTCACCACGAAGAACGCCTCGCCGGAGATCTTCAGGTCAAACGGGTTTCCTGTCGACTGGTTCGCGCCCTCCTGCGTGATGGTCGTATTGATCGCCGCCGCCTTCACGCCCAGACCGATCTGCCTGGGGTTCGTACCGCCTGTGCCGTTTGCCGCATTGGCGCCTGTCGCCGCCTGCGTCGTCTGGTACAGCATATCGGAGAAGTTCATCTGCTTTGCCTTGAATGCTGTCGTGTTTACGTTTGCAATGTTGTTACCAATAACGTCCATTCTTGTCTGGTGTGTCCTGAGACCTGATACACCAGAGAAAAGTGATCTCATCATAATTAAGTGACCTCCTAAATCATATTTGCCGTTTATCTTCCCCTCATCCGTCATTCCGAGGGATCCCAAGCCTCCTTAAAAGGTCCGGCTCTGTCTCACATCCTGTATTAGATAATCACGGCTCCATCAATGTTTGTGTAGATATTTTCATCCGCTTCTGTCTGATCCATCGCTGTGATGACTGTGTTGCTCTTGGTGTTCACGATAAATGCAAGCTGGTCCACGAGCACCAGAGAGTCCCTAATCCCCTTCTCGCCCGCCTTTTTCGTGCCGTCATTCAACCTTTCCAGTTGTCTGTCTGTCAATTCGATATTCCTGTCATTCAGCCTGTTTGCCGCATGCTTTGAAAACCGTACATTCTCCACAGCCTGCCGCGCTGGTGCCTGCTGTTTCTGTAGGATCTCCTCAAAACTCATGCCCTGCGGCACTCTGCTGCCCGAATTGGCTTTCTGCTGTTTCAGATACTGATCCTGCAGCTGTTCAATGGAAAGGAACTGACTGTTTTTCACATTCATTTGAACCCCTCCCTCTCATAAAACCTATGCGTTCTCTGTCTTGCCGTCCCCGTCTTCTGTCTTGCCGCCCTCGTCCTCTTTGTCCTGATCGGTGTCCTCCGTCGACGGCGTCTTGTTCTCCGTCAGGAGATTCAGCTTGTCGAGTATCGCATTCATCTTTGTGTTGAAGCTCTCCAGGATATCGTCAAGAGATGCCTTCTTGTCATCGGTTGTCGTGTTGTCCTTGAACTTCACACCGAGAACTTCCAACGCATGCTTCCACTCCGCGAGTGTATTCATCTCCTCAGAACCATAGATCTCCATATAATGCTTCTGATACTCATCCATAGTATTGTAGTAATCGAGTGCACCCTGTATGACATTTTCATAAGACTTATCCGCAAATTTGATGCTGGGCAGTCCGTTGATCATGCCCTTGAGCGTATCGTACATCTCATATGCCTTCGAGTACTCCGGACTGACGATCGTATCGAGGTCGCTGATCGAGAACTTGTTTCCATTGATGACAAGCAGCGGCTTGCCTTCCTCCATCTCGACGTAATCGACTGTTCCCTGCGTGTAGTTGACATCCCCTGTCTTCTCGCTCGTCGTCTTCATGATCACTTCCTTGCCGATCAGGTTGTTTGCCCTCAGCACATCGACAGACTGTGCCATCTCGCTCATCTGCTGTACCTGTGTGAATGTCGCATACTGCGATACCCACTCGGTATTGCTCGTCGGCTCCAGCGGATCCTGATTCTGCATCTCCGCCACCAGAAGTGTCAGGAACATGTCACTGTCCACCGCATTTTTGTCTTTTCCCTTTTTCAGCGAGTCTCCCGAATGCGTATTTGTGATCAGATTGCCATTCTCATCGACCGGCGCTAATATACCTGCCATATGTCCACCTCTCTCCTTTTTTCAATTGATTTATGCCAGTAAATCCATCGTGTTTCCGTTCGCCGCCATGATCTCCATGGCGATCCTGGTCGCGTCATCTGCTCCCTGCATCTCGCCTTCCAGTTCCTCCCCGTCGGCGAATGCCCTGAGATTGATGCTGCTCCTGCCTCTGCGCATTCCCTGGACGCGCATGTTCTCCTGCTCCTGTGCCTGTCTCTGCTGCTCCTGTCCGTTCTTATCGAGATTGCGCTCCATCTGATGGCTCTCCACCGACACCTCGATCGCCTCAACCTTGACGCCCTGCTCCTCGAGATTTGCCCTCAGCTGCGTCGCCTGCGCCTCGATCGCCGCCTTCACTGCCTCGTTCTGTGTGGTGAACTCCGCTGTCACCATCCCGCCCTTTGTCGTCAGCGAAACGTTGACTGTGCCGAGACTCGCCGGGTGAAGCTGCAGTTCCATCTCTGTGAGATTTTCATTCTTGACGATCTTTACCATGTCTGCGAGCTGCCTCAGGATGTTCTCCGTACTCTCAGAAGTGTACTTCTCAACCCCTTCTGCCACTGCCGCGTCGCTCACCCCGCTGGGATGATCCTGGAAATTCTGTGCTGTGTTGTTCTGTCCGAAGTTCCCGGAATCCTTATCTTCACTGCCCTTTGTGTCCTTCCCGGTGTTCTGTGTCTGGGCCTTTGCACCGATCTCTGTCGGATTTTCCTGCTGATTCTCCGGAAGTGTATCATACTGCTTTGCAGGCTGTTCCTCCGTCCTGGTATTGTCCTCCCTGATGATCACCGGCTCCTTCGCTGCCGCCTGATCCTCCACCGCGGGCTCCTCTGACGGTTCTCCAAATGGCAGTGTCTGCGGATCCTTCTCTGGTTCCTGGATCTGCTCCCCGAGCTTCTGGCTCTGCATCTCCTGAAGCTTCTGCAGTACCGCGTCGAACTCCTCGCTGGTAAGTCCTGTGTCCGTCAGCAGATTTTCCACCTGTGTGTCCACTGTCTGGGTGATCTCCTGCAGTGCCGTGTAGAGCTTCTCGTCTGCGACAAGGCTGATCGCCGAATCCTCACCGGATATCGCAGCCACGAGCTGGGCCATATTGTCGGTATTCAGCAGGTCATAGGGCTGTAATCCCACTGTCTCCATACCGGCCAGAAGTTCCTCATCTGTGATTCCCAGGATCTGTTTGATCTGTTCGATGATCTGCTCCAACGCATTTGCGATCTCATCGACAGGCTCCTCGATCCTGCCAAACTCACCGACAGGCTCCTCAGCTGTCACTGCTTCGGATTCCCCTGCAGTCTCCTGTGTGTCACACGCTGCTTCGGATTCCACCGCTTTCATGTCCGCGCCTGTATCCTCCGCCGCCTGATCACTCTGCAGCCCTGCAGACTCCTTCTCAGACTGCCGGGTCTGGGACTTCGTACTGCTGTCCGCCGCCTGCACAGGCTTCCCTGATTTCTGTTCATACTTCTGTGCTGTCTTGTCAAGCACCGCACCAAAATCCTGTGCGGAACCGTCCGTCTTCTGTGCGCCTGCCACGGACTTCGAATTCAGCGATCTCAATGCTGGATTGACCGAACTGGCTGAATCTGCGCCGTAAAACGCATTTTTCAATGCCGTGTCTGTCATCGTCATTCCTCCTTTCTTCCTCTCAGATTTTCAATGTTCATTGCACAGATTGCTGTACAATCATTTTTATTAACTCAACAAATGAACCAAATTATCAGAAAATTCAGTTCATTTGAAAGTTACATAATGTATATCGGTAATGTTGTCAGAAAACTTTAGTTTCTGGAAACCTTAGTTTCTGGAAACTTCAGTTTCCTGGATTCATGATCTTGGTTATTCTCGCAGCCACTGCCGGATCCATCTCTCCCATGATCGCACCCCTTGTCGCCGCTGGAAGATTTGACAGGATATCCGCCGCCAGATCCAGATTGTCCGTCATGGCGCCCAGGATGCCTGCGGCCTTTGCCGCATCCATATTGCTGTAGGTCGCCACATAATCCTTCATCTTGTTGTTGACTGCTTCCTCCTGGATCACCTGTTTATACAGCGCCTCGGCTGTTGTGGGATCCATCTCCTCGTAGTACTCCCGGTAAGCCTCCGGTCCCGGTCCGTTGTCAGCATAGACAACTTCCTCGTAGAACTGCTCTTTGATCTCCTGAAACCTCACCTGACTCTTCTCAAATGTCTTCAGCCGTTCCCCTTCCGCCTTGAGCAGCTCGATCTGTTCAGAGTATGCCGCGTTGGTGTTCTGCGCCTGCTCCAGCTTCTTCTCCAGCTCCGTGATCTGGTCGACTGCCTCCTTGATGCTGCTGTATCCACCATAAGACTTCTCTTTGGTCGATTCGGTGTCAGATTCCGTGGGCAGGATCTTGTTGATGACAGGTATGTCTTTTAACATCGGCGTCAGTACATTGGAACCGAACCCACCGACATCCATCTTGACCAACAGACATAAGATCCCGAGCCATATCACGATGATGAATATCGTGACCACGACCACAGAAGCGTTTGTGCCCTCGATCTGCTCATCCAGCTCCCGCTCCTGATTTTCCAGCTCTTTCGCGCGTCTCTTCGCTTCCTTTTTCTGATTTTTCTGTTCCTGTCTGAACGCCTTCTGACTTTCCTTTAGCTGCTTGAGCTGCGCCTCCGGTGCGTCGGGGCTCAATGCTTCGTCCTTACGTGCCATATCGCTAACCATGCCTTTCTATATTTTCTCATAGAAGCTGTCAGAATATCATTCCTTACATATTCCTCACATTCTGTTCCTCCAACAGCTTCTGTCCATATGTATATGAGGTAAGCTGGTCGATCTCTTTGCTCTCCGCAGCCAGTTCATCCTTCATAAACTCCTCAAACGCGTTCTCCTTGAGCTTCTCATGCGCTTTCCGCTCCTGCATGAGCTCCTGCAGCGCTGCCCTTGCCTTCTCGACCGCTTTCGCCGCGCGGGCGATCTCCCTCATCTGATCCGCGATATATTCATCCATCTTGAGAACTGCCATCTTGTTTTCACGGATTTTGCGCACGTCGATCAATTCCATGCGCAGCTTCACGCCTTCCTGCATATAATAGAATTTTCTCGCCTGAAGTTCATCGAGCTTCTTCTTCTCCGCATCGAGACGCATGTTTGCCTCCGCGAACTCCTGCTTTGCCCTGTCCTCGAGCTTTTCCTTGATATCAAGGATCCCCTGCATCTTATACCGGAAAACTGCCATTCGATTACCACCCTTTTTACACTATACTACACCGCAAAACGCTGTTCATGCTTCTCACCCTGCAAACAATGCCTCAAGCTGTTCTATGGACTCCTCAAAAGTGAATTTCGCATCCGTGTCCTGCAGCAGATATTCATTCACCTCATCGATCTTGCTGATCGCCCTGTCGATATTCGGGTTGCTTCCCCGCTTGTAGGCTCCGATGTTGATCAGGTCCTCCGCCTCGTTGTAGGTGGCCATGATATTTTTTAATTTGCCTGCCGCCGCCTTGTGTTCTCCTGATGCGATCATCGACATGCATCGCGAGATGCTCTGCAGGACATCCACCGCCGGATAATGATTTCTGTTCGCGAGCTTCCTCGTCAGCATGATGTGGCCGTCGAGGATACTTCTCGCCGTATCCGTGATCGGTTCATTGAAATCCTCACCTTCTACCAGAACGGTGTACAAACCTGTGATAGAACCATTTTCAGAGCATCCGGCGCGCTCAAGGAGCTTTGGCATCTCCGAGTACACGCTTGGCGGATAGCCTCTCGTCACCGGAGGTTCCCCTGTCGCAAGCCCGATCTCGCGCTGTGCCATCGAGAAACGCGTGAGCGAATCCATCATCAGCAGCACGTCCTTGCCCTGATCCCTGAAATACTCCGCGATCGCCGTCGCCGTCTTCGCCGCCTTGTTCCGCTCGAGAGCCGGTCTGTCCGAGGTCGCCACCACGACGATGGAGCGGCGCATGCCCTCCTCGCCGAGGTCGCGCTCGATAAACTCCCGGACCTCACGTCCGCGCTCCCCGATCAGGGCGATCACATTGATGTCCGCCTTGGTATTTCTCGCAAACATACCCATGAGCGTCGATTTTCCTACGCCGGAGCCGGCAAAGATACCGATACGCTGTCCCTTGCCCACAGTGATCAGTCCGTCCACCGCCTTCACGCCAAGCGGAAGCACCTCACTGATGATGGTCCTGCTCATCGGATCCGGCGGCGCTGCCTCGAGCGGATAGCGCTTCACCGTGGCAGGCTCCGGCACAAATCCGTCGATGCATCTGCCCAGTCCGTCCAGCGTCTTCCCCAGCAGGCATTCCCCGACCGACACGCTGAGCGGGTAATTCATGTTCTCAACGATACAGCCAAGACCGATGCCTTCCGTGTCCTCATAGGGCATGAGCAGTGTCCTCTTGTCCTTAAAGCCGACCACCTCGGCGAGGATGCCGTGCTGCTTCTCAGAATCCGTGTAGATCCTGCACATGTCGCCGAGCTTCGCATCCGGCCCTGTCGACTCGATCGTAAGTCCTACCACATTCTCCACCTTGCCGAGCTTCTTAAAAAAACTTTTATTAAATACTGTCTGATATTTCTGAAAGGAAATACAAGTTTCCATCTTACAATCTACAACCCCTTTTATGGTTCGTATGACAGGAGCCTCAGCTCTTCATTCAGCGCTTCGAGCTGCGTCCCCAGACTGCAGTCAAACACTCCGTTGCCGGTCTCTATCATGCACTCATTCTTTCCAAGCGTGACATCCTCGAGCAGTTCGACGTTCTCGAGTGCGATGTTCGTACCCTTGATCAGCTCCCGCTTCTGCATGCTCGCAAACGGATAGTCCTCCTTCGACACATGGATCAGATAGGTGCTGCCCGTCTCGATATTCCGCATCGTATTCTGTATCAGATATACGATGAGCTCCCTTGAATTTTTGAGACTCACATGGAAAATGTGCTCGTATATCCCGGTCAGCGTATCGATGAATACCGGCTCGAGTTCCTTGATCCTGCGCTGGTACTCCTCCTCCATGGCCGCCGCCATCTGCTCCGCCTCAGCCTGTACCTGTTCTCTCTCCTGTGCCACACTGCCCAGTCCGTCCTGATGCCCCTGTGCAAAGCCGTCATTCTGCCCCTGCTCGAAGCCTTCCTGATAGCCCTGGCTTCTGGCTTCCTCCAGGATCTGGATCCTGGTCTGCTCGATCTCTGCAAGCGCTTCCTCACGCATCTGTTCGATCTGCGCCTGCGCCTCGGCGATCAGCTCCTCCTGCATCGGAGCGGGCTGCTGTGGAGCCGCGCTTTCCTCCGGCTGCATCATCCCGTCAAAGCCCTGCTCTTCGCCGACGATATTCCCCTCGCCGTCGCGGATCAGCTGCGATACCTCGACAGCGCTGATCCCCTGTGTGAAGCCATCTGCAAAATCCGGCTCCTCGCCGCACTGCACGGCAAGCTCCATCGCCAGTTCCCGGAGTCTTGCCTCCGCCCTCGCATTGGAATCTATAATTCTTGTATTGGCCGGGTCTACCACGACCCAGCCCGATTTTAATACTCCACCATTAGACAACGATCTCGTCACCTCCGCCTCTAGAAATAACGATCTCTCCAGAATCCTCGAGCTTTCTTATGATATTGACGATCTTCTGCTGCGCCTCCTCGACATCCTTCATTCTGACAGGTCCCATGAATTCCATGTCTTCCCTGATCATCTCAGCCAGACGTTTTGACATGTTGCTGAAGATCGCATTCTGCACTTCCTCAGTCGACCCTTTACATGCGATCGCCAGGTCATTGTTATCAACATCCCTGAGCACACGCTGGATCGCACGGTCGTCGAGCAGCAGGATATCCTCGAATACGAACATCTTCTTTCTGATCTCGTCCGCGAGTTCCGGCTCTTCCACTTCGAGTGTCTCCATGATGTGTTTCTCTGTACCTCTGTCTACTGTATTCAGGATCTCTACCACCGCGTCCACGCCGCCGATGATCGTGTAATCCTGGTTGACGAGCGAAGAAAGTTTTGATTCGAGCACGCGCTCCACTTCCTTGATGACGTCAGGACTTGTTCTGTCCATCGTCGCGATACGCCGTGCTACTTCCGCCTGTTTCTCCGGCACCAGCGCTCCGAGGATCGTTGCCGCCTGCCCTGCCGACAGGTAGGACAGGATCAGGGCGATCGTCTGCGGATGCTCATCCTGTATAAAGTTGAGCAGCTGTGATGCATCTGTTTTCTTCACAAACTCAAACGGTTTTACCTGCAATGATGCCGTCAGCTTCCCGATGACATCCATCGCCTTGTCTGCGCCGAGCGCTTTCTCCAGCAGCTCCTTCGCATAACCGATACCGCCCTCTGCGATATACTGCTGCGCCAGACATACCTCGTAAAATTCATTGATGACTTTCTCTTTTACCTGCGGTGTAACGCTCTTGGTATTTGCGATCTCGAGTGTCAGGTCCTCGATCTCCTCTTCCTTCAAATGTTTAAATATCAGGGAAGATTTCTCAGGTCCGAGGGCAATCAGCAAGATTGCCGCCTTCTGTATTCCCTTTAGCTCTTCACTAGCCATTACAAGTTACCCCCAGTCCTCATCAAGCCAATTTCGCAAGAGTGTAGCCACCGCTTCCGGATTTTCCTCGACGAAGTTTTCTATCAGTTTTCTGGCCTCGGACTTCTGCTCCGTCTCGATGCCTTCGAGTTCGTCTATGTTTGACTGCAGTAAATCCTCCACTGCAAGTTCTTCCTCTTCCTCGACCTCTTTCTTGGTCCTCAGGCTCATGATCACCACGAATGCCAGAAGTGTGAGGATGATAACGATCAGCACGATCTGGATGATATCCTTGAGCTCCACTGTGGACTGGATCTGATCGATGAACTGAACCTCTTCGTATGCCACAAGGCTGATATTTCTGGTCGGAATGCCGGTCGCATTTGCCACCATGCTGACGAGATCCTCATCCACTTCAAGCTTGATCCGCTCGTTGTTGGCAAGCTTGTATTCCTCCCATGAGATGCCGTCCAGAAGTCCCTGAAGATCCACATCTTCCTCCCTCACCACACGGTATCTCACTGCCGCCACCGACACGGAACTGTCATTATAAACAACTGTTCCCGTAGCTGCCGTTGTCTCGATGATCTCCTCATTCGGAAGATAATCGCTCCGTCTCTCATATGTACTGCTGTTCGTGCCTGTCGACTCATTGATCATATAGTCTGTCTCTGAGTTCGAGTCCGTTCCAGGCACTCCGCCGATCCCGTCATTTGCAGTGGACTGGAACACCTCCTCGTGGGCGAGCAAACCCTGATCATGCTCGTCATCCGGCGTGGAGTAATTGTGCTGCGTGATCTTTTTCTGTGAGAAATCCATCGAAATGTTTGCTGCCACTTCGATCTGGTTGAACTCATTTGTGCCGAAGAGCACCTGTCTCACTTCATTCTTGATCAGGCTCTCCGCTTCCTGCTTGAGCATCATCATGTTGTCAGCCTTCTCGATCGTGGAGTATGTCTGCTCGACTGGGAACCACATCTTGCCGTTCACATCCGTGATCGTCACGTTGTCCGTCGTGTCATTGCCGAGCGCTGTCGCGATATACCGCGCGATCGCTGCAGCGTTCTCCTCATCAAAAGCCGCGTTCTCATTGATCTCCAGAATAACACCCGCATAGGTCTCAAGGTTCTGCGCGATGAGCGTACCGTTGTCATCAGGAATCGTCAGCTGGCATGTCGCCGTCTTCACTGCCGTCATGCTCGTGATGTCTTCCTCGATCTTTCCCTCGATAAAAAGCTTATAGCGCTTCTGCTTATCCGCCTCCGTCGTGGAAAAGCTTCCGTTCAGCACGTCATCGATCGTGTATCCCGCTGTCGGTATATTATTTGATCCGAGCAGCAGACGCGCATCTGATTCCTGTGCGTCGACCACTTCAAAATTCAAGCCGTCCGGTGATACATTGTACACGATCCCCTGTCCGTCCAGCAGATCCCTCACGGCAGCCGCCTCCTTGGTGGACTCACAGTTCGCGATCGTGACATACTGTTTCCTGGTGAGCACCGCCACCAGGATGGCGATGGCAAGCAGGATCACCACTGCGATCCCGATGATCAGCGTTTTCTGCTTTGGCTGGAACTTATTCCACCATTCTTTCATCCGCTCCAATAGCTTTTTCCCAAAATCCAATACCTTGTCAACCATTTCAAGTGTCTCCTTCTCTCCAAATTCCCCTGTAATCCTTTACAATCGGTTTCCTTAAATCTGTATCTGCATAATCTCCTTATATGCTTCAAGGAGCTTGTCTCTGAGCGCGACCGTATATGTGAGCGCTGTCTGCGCCTTGCCCACTGCGATCGTCAGGTCGTGTGTATTCTCTGAGATGCCCATCATCCACTTTAGTTCCTCGTTCTCCTTCGATGAGAGCAGATCATTGGTCGTATTGATATTGCTCACTGCCGCATCAAGGACCGAACCGAAGATATTGTTGTTCTTCTGCTGTTCACTGTCTGTATTTCCGCCGTACAGACTTCTCCTCACTGCGTCCGAATTCACATTATATAAACTGTTAATATCGTTTGCCGCTGTGATTGTGATATTTAATCCCACGGCCTCGCGGCGGTAATGTGCGTTGCACTCGCGGGCA
>VSNO01000010.1 GCA_009774375.1 Lachnospiraceae bacterium | reverse complement strand
AACTTATGATAATCACATATTCAAAATCTATTTTCAAAAGTTCCTCTTTTAAAACAACTGGAAAACCATCTCTATATTCACAATATTTATCCTCTTTACAGCATACAACACCTACTACCTCAATATTTTCTTTATATATTTCAAATTTAATCTGATTTAAGAGTATTTCATAGTCATTACCCATTCCCCATATAATACACTTCTCTTTTACTGCCATGTCTTTTCTCTCCCTAATCAACCATAACTTTCAAATATAATATCCTCCAGGCTTACAACAGGGCTATTTATTATTGTTGTTAAATGAGATTTTATATTTACATCATCAGACAGCACTGTGTTAATTATGGCATCTACATGCGGCAATCCCTCCATCGGTTGCCGCACCTCAATATTTTTATATGGACTCAGCTTTTTTTGATCTATTGCATACAAAATCTTAACATCCGATCCATGCAGTTCCCTTATTACATGCCGGCCATATATAGCCATCCCATATACTGCAACAACCTTGTATCCCTGTTTCAATAAATATGTGTCAATACCTTTTCCTTCCTGCTTTAGTATAAGCCATTGATTCATCATATTTAAGTATTTATCTTCCCATGCCATCTGCACATCCTCCAATAGCCATATTTACATAAAATGCTTATTTTATCCTGTTGAACAATGATCGTTTCGCCGTTATCACCACTTTTTCATACATTTCCGCTTGAATATGGTATCCTTTACGCCACATAAATATCAATATCTGAATTGCGACATCCCACAACCCAGCTTCTAATGCTGCCACTATATACTTTTCAAAAAAAATCTGTTGATAAAATTGCTTTTTTTCTTTATCAAGTCCCTTTAAATTTTTTTGAACAACTTTCTTCCCCCCCATAATCATAAACTTTATTTTATCCCTGCCATTTTTAGAACAATAGTTTGTTAATGATGTATCCGCTTTACGGTAATACATTAATTTAGATGGTAAATATACAAACTTTTCTGTCCGAGACAACCTTAACCACAAATCATAATCTTCAAATGGAATCCTTTCATCATAAAATCCATACTGTTCATAAACACGTCTGCGCATCATCACTGTTCCCGCAATAATAAAATCTCCCCTAAGCAGGACTTCATACAGTTCCTTTTGTCTATAAGGTCTGTGTGATCGATACGCATACTTCTTTCCTGGCATTTTACCTAAGTGAAACCCATCATTCACGATATATGCATTTGTATACGCCAAAATCGCATCTTCATTTTCGCTTTGCTCCAAAAATGCAACCACTTCCTCCACATAAGCAGGAAGCATTGCATCGTCCCCTGCAAACGTCTTAACATATGCACCTTTCGCCCCTTTTAAAATCCTATTTAGATTTGCAGAAACATTGCCTGAATTACAACTATTCCGTACAATTGTCATATATGGAAACCGCTCGCGCATCTGCTGTTCGTATGACATAATTACATCATAAGTAGCATCCGTCGACGCATCGTCCAATATCAGCAATTCAATATTCTGATATGTCTGCCCGATCAGGCTCTCCAAACAGTCTTTAATGTACTGCTCATGCATATATGTAACAAGACCAATTGATACCAAAGGCTGACTCATTTATTCCCTCCCAGTTCCCCATGCACCTTCTACTTAAACTGAAAATCCTCTGTCCCTATCCGCATAATCTGATCCACTTCCACGCCTCTTTTTTTGATCTCTGTTTCTATTTCCTCCGCATACTTCGAAGTCGTCAGAACAATTCCGTCAACATTCCCTGCAAGACTGTATGCTGTTAACTCATCCGGCGTTATAACATGAATACCGTGGAAAAGATAATTGCCGTTGCAGGCTTTTTTATCGACAAATACCACTTTATTTAGCATTTTCTTCAAATAGACAAATAATTTGTCAGACACATTCCCTGTGCCATACACAGCAGTCCTCTCGTGCTGCTCGATAAACTCCAGACAATCAAGCAGATTGTCCAATCCATGCTCCGCATTTTCTTTTCCTATCTGGCATTCAAATTCAAAAGGCGTCTTTCTCCATTTTCTCATCAGATAATACGCACCAACCTTAAAGTTATATAACATCGCATTGCATTTTGACAAGCAGTATGTGACCAATAAATATGTCATTCCGAACTCATATCGTTTTCCTTCTGGTACATCAAGCTGTTTTCCTATTGCACCTTCCCCTGCAACCCTTTTCTGGTCTATTGCGATTACTTTATCTCCGAATTCTTCACAAAATGCATCATAATAATCTTTATCTTCCGTTGCCAAAAACAATTTATCGAAACCTCTTTTCTCAAAAAGGCTTCTGCACTCTTCCAGTACCTTCTTTGTGTTATTTCTACTCTTTCTCAAACCAGGTTTATCTGTCCCACGCATCAGGACTCCCATCACCCTTACCTTCTCATCTTTGAACGATACTGGAAGCCTTTGGGTAAACTGCTTCATTACTTCATCATTTAAGTACACATCAAATTCTGCCCCTTGATGCCAAATATTCCTAAAATAAGGATTCACCCATATGGCACGATAATCTAGCTGATTACTGCGAATGCATATAACATTTTTACTTCTCAGCGCCTCCTCAACCGACAGATCTGAAACTGGCCTGAAATACTGTTCCCACATATTGTCATCTTCAAAATCAATATACATATTATCTCCCGTCAGTCTGACAACAGGTACCCACCCTCGCTCATATGCCATGATTGAATAAATGCAGACTGTCCGTACAATGTATGCCAGACCCGCCCACATGCCGAAATCACAATCTATTAACAGTATTATCTTATCCCTATTTAATGAACCCAGCTCCGAAATATTTTTCGCCCAGCACAGACTATTTATAACATTCTCACTGCTAAACGTATTTGATATTAAATCTGGCAGTCCCGGATGCATATGAAGTGTTGAATCTGATTTTATGTACATATATCGTCCTGCCTGCATACTCCTAATCTGATAAATTGAATCCAGACATACAAGCCTGTCCGATTCATCCCAGAAATATCTTGCACACTGATCCAGATATACAACTAATTTTTCTGGATAAGTCTGTCTGATAAACTCTGTCAATGCAAACGTATACTCCTCCACCGTGTCAAAAATATATGTATCTGCTCTTTCAATCAGTGAGGTATCAATATACCACAGACATCTAAGATCCTCTCCACTATAATTAACATTGATTTGTGAAATACCCATATTGGCTGGATGTATCTCCCTGTTGATCAGATAGAAGATACATTTGTCCTCCTTGTCAAAATCCGGTTCATCTCCCAACACTGCGATCAGACAGGCTCCCCTGTCAAACAGTCCCCTTGCTATTCCAAATAGATCCTTCCGTAGAGGCAAGGCCGGGCAGTCCAGACACCCTGACGTCAGATTGATCAGCTTCCTGTATTTAACCATTTCTTCAGGATCACTCACCAGAATAATCATACTTTATCCTCATCCATGGTATTCCATCCATATACTATTCCGCGCCTAAAGTCCATGGAATCAGCAATGATGTCGTCTCCTATGAAAAACATATATCCCTTGGATACATCCGTTTTGTATCCATAGCTTTCTAAAATATGCCTGATATATTTCTCATCATTCTGCCTGTGATAACTACAGATTGAACACCTCGCCCTGCTTCTCATCAGAAGTTCCTTCGCTCCTAAGAGCGCCTTAACTTCGGCACCCTCAATGTCCATCTTCAAATAATCAATCTTCTCCTTGATCATGCTGTCCAGCGTAACTGTATCCGATGAATCATACCCCTCCAAAAATTTATTAATCAGTATCGTCTTTTCCCTATAATCATAAAAAGTTCTTTTTAATGGCTCAATCCACTTTTTATCCGATTCAAACAGATAAATTCTCTTCGCTTTATCCACATATCTTAAAGCAAAATTTCCTTCACATACTCCCGCATCAACAATTACACTGCCTTCCTTTATCCCTTCTATATCTCTCCGAATATATAGATGTGGTGAATTTTCCCCCTGTTCACTCAGGATATTACATATATATCTTCCATTTTCGTCCTCCATAAATACATGGTCTTTGGGAAAATACATCTTTTTCCCTTCAAACCAGATAAACGGCCATCCATCATTATCGTAAAATACCCTGTAGATTATGTTTTTTTCTTTCGGAAAAAAATAATCCCCATAAATATTGAAGCCATTATTCCTATAATAGTTAAGAATGCGTTGTATCTCGGTATCCATAGTATCTTTATATTTTTCAATAATGGATGCGATGAACCTTTTCTCTATATCATGAAATGTAATGATCTTATTTATGTCTATTCCCATATCATGGGTTAACTGATCCAGTATGTCATCATACTTTCCCACGCATACTATAATGACCTCATAGTCAACCTTGTTTATTGCCTCTGGCGGGAGTACTTCCCTGTCATAAAAAGATTTCCCCTGTCTGCTGCTGTCATTATCCATAAAACATACAATTTCATATAAATGGTTATTATATATTCTTAATCTCATAAAATTGTATGCTATACGCCCTGTTCCCCATACAATAGCCTTTACCATATGCCGCTCCCTTAATTATCTAAATCTGAATATTAAAACCATTTTCTGCTTTTGACAATTTATTTCCGTCTGATATCCTTTTTATTATCGTACTTTCCACTTCTCCATACTGTTATTGGCTTCCAACTTAGTAATCTGTTCCGCCGAAGGGATTGTTTCCATCTTATCGATTTGAAACATATCACAATAATTGCATGCTGCAATCATTTTTTTATTTAACATGGCAAAAATTTGTTTTTTTAACTCACTTTTCCTACAAGCTCTATACACGCAGACATAATCTTCGCTGCGCTTTTCAAACAGTCCCAAATCCGTTCCATGAGCCGACCTTGCACATATATGCAGCTCTCCATTCAACAGACTATGGCAATCCTCCATACATGCATAAAACGCTTCCTTCAATTCTTTGTCAGAACGCTCCCTGCACCTGCAGGAACTGAGGGCCTTCCACGATTTTTGTTCCTTCTGCGTATGATATCGAATATGGTTCCTATCTAATTGTCTGATCAGCTCCACATATTTACTGGAATGTGTGCCGTAATTGCTTATGTCGACAGAAAATTTAGAATGTTTCAACACCCTGACACAATTGGCGCTAAACAAAAGCGTCCCGTTCGTGACAACTTCTACTTTCTCTATTTTATCTATCTTTTTTAGTTCTTTTAAAATAAATAATAAATCTGGATGAACCAGCGGCTCTCCTCCCAGAATCCGCATAAGCTTAATTCTCTTTGTCACACTACAAATTCTACGAATGTCCTTAATAATCTGAACTGCATCACTATTCTTCGGTTGTTGATAATACTGTATCAAGTTGTTGCACTCCTTGCAGTTCAAAGAACATTTCGTAGTAATCGGTACTTCTATGTACTTAAAATAAATATCTTTTTTTAAATATCTCTGCCATTTACAAAGAAGATAGGAACTTGCTCCCAAAAGTAATTCTTTTAAGACACCGAAAGTTTTCGTCCGATAATTCCAGTGTATGTCAAAAAAATATCCAAACACATTTCTCTCATATACATTTAATCCGTTATATATCCGATCCACCCATCGATTCGTCATATATCAATCCAACTCCCTAAAAGTCTGGCTGTCCTTTTCTTTTCAAATCGCATGATTCCGCCTGCTGGGACAAATGTAAACTCGGAAAAATAAATGTGATCACATGTCTCATAGAGGTCTATCCGCACAAAGGGAAACCCTTTGCTTAATTCCCCTGCAATTTTCTGCATTTCACACAACATTTTCGGTCTAGACGGCGGTACTGGAGCCGACCTCCATCCCGCCCATCTATAATCAAGTTTTTTCCAGTTAACATCAAAATAATCTATATAATTTTTACCTTCCTCATCAGGCTGAACATAAATAATCTTAGGTTCCCCATGAAAACAGCAAAAACGATATGTTACCAGATTATCTCCTAAATATTCCTCCACGATAATCCTTTTACGTACAAAACGATATTGTGTCTCCGCATATTTTACCCAATAATCATCTTTCATCCATTTCATCAATTTTTTCTCGGCAGTCGGCACATTAAACTTCTGTTTATTATGACATACAATATTGTACCCACATCCGTGCGTGCACTTTACGATAAACTGGTTTGGAAGTTTTTCCCACTCAATCTCGGATGGCTTATCATATACACCATACAATTTCGCACAAAGTTCTCCCTTTCCAACGCAACTCATATAACTTTTAACTGTATATTTATCAATACATGCTGTGATTAAAGGATTATTATAATAATTGTTCAACTTCAGATAATGCAGTTTTTCACTAAAATATCTCGGATGTTCCAGATTAATTTCCCGCCCAAAAGTTCTCTTGTATAAAACCTCTGTTGCATGTCTGGGAGAAATTCTTGACAACAACTCGAATTCTTTTTTCTTGATCCGTTTACACCCTTTTATCATCTTCTTATTCACTGTTCCTTCTCCATTGCCTTAAAAAATTGTCTTTCTCTTTCTTTGTGTAAAAATGATCCATATATACATTATCCATATAATACAAATTGATATAACTTTCTGGCAGCTGAACCGTATCCAAAACCTGTTTATATGCATACCGATAATCCCGATCCGAAGCAAGATTGGTATTCCTAATCCTAAAATTATCAATACCAATAAAATCGCCAATAACCGTTTCCAGATTATCCAGTTTCTCCATTTTGTAGATCAGCAATTCCACGTTTTCCTTTTTTATAATTGCGTATCCTTTTTCCTTGTCAAACGGATAATCCAATATATTGATCTGATATACTTGCCTTAATTCTCTCTCAAACCATTGAAAGATTCCTCCGTTAACTCTGATCATATGATGTATCAATGTAGGTGACATATCCTGAAACCTATCTACCTTTGCTGTAAAAAATTTCCCCAGACAATCCTGAATATCCTGCAATAAATCATTATCAAACGTATCATATAGTTCTACAAACGGCAGGTTTATATGTTCAAATAAGTAAGAAATATCCCTTTTTATCGGTTCCCGCACTCCCGAAATAATTTTTATATTGTGCTTTTGGGAACATGAATTCCGAAACTCCGAATACAAGTCTTTCATATCCTTGTCCATGAATTCCTCTCTATATGCCAGCGCATGCGTTTGAATCACTTCCATACCACAAGACTTAATACTTTGAAACAGAGTTGTAGAAGCTACTTTTCCGGGTTGATATATGACAATCGGATTATCCTGAATAATCTTTTCCCAATTATATGCATAGTATTTAAAAGAAAACCTATAATCAGCACGTTTATGATTTATTATTTTCCAACGTCCATATTTCCTTTTATAGGAGTCCCTATAATTATCTGGTATCAACACACAATCAATATTTCTTAACAGAGAATAATACAGCGCAAACTTCGAAAAAATATTCTCTGAATCCATACCCATCTGAACTAATTGTTGATGAATCTGTTCAAGATAGTTTGATGTAATAACAATGACTATATTATCATTTTGAATTATTTTCGCCTTTATCTCCTTTGGTGAAAAAACCTTATACTTTTTAATGTAACTGCCCTCTAATTGCTCATTATTATCGCAAAAACCAACTACATTTATATTACATCCTTCTATAAGAGCAGCACTTTCCATTCCAATTTTTCCTGCACCCCAAAAATACACATCTTTATTATAGAGAATCTGAATATCTCGAATCAATTTTAAGTCATTCACCTACGGCGTCCTCCCTGATATATGTACTTGTTCCCCCGCTGTTACCTGTATAGAGCGTCTGGTTATTCCGTCACAATAATCACATGTCATGAGAAATTTTTTATCATACATATTTAAAAGACTTTTTCTTAAACTGTATGCATCTCTTGTCTTCAACGACACATAATCCTGTCTGGAAATTTCCGGTGTCAGTCCCAATTCTCCACTACGCTGTCTGGCACAATAAATCACTTTACTTTTATTGATCTCAAAACACCGATTCATGGAACACTCACGGAACAGCTGTTGTAACTGGCGATTGCTTCTATTCCTTTTTTCAAATCCACCTACGTCATACCATTTCTGGCCTTTCAGATTTTCTATGATGATTCCGTACTTTTCTAGATTCTGGATTGTTTCCTCCCTTTTCTTTTTTACACAATCATAATCGCTGACCCTAACCCTTACTTTTGAGGTTCCTAATAATTTGCAAACATTTTCAGTTGGCATCACGGTGCCATTTGTCACTATACCGATTTTTCGAATCTTTTTTTCTCTGATACAATACGCAAGCACCTTGTCCAATTGAGGATACAAAAAAGTTTCCCCTCCGCATAACAACAAAAAATGTACATGATCGACAACACTCAGATATTTTTTTAAATAAAAAAACACCTCTTTATATGAAAAATGTACAGGGTTGGAATAATATGGCATTAAATCTGAACAGTGGCTGCACCGAAGGGTACACTTCTGAGTCAGAAGGACGCTCATAAACGGTACTTCAAACCTATTAAAACCATTGATATACAACGAATTCATAAATTTGATCATTCTGTTTCTCGCCTCGTAAAAAACAGATCCGGGTTTTCCATAAATTACATCTAACGTCAAACTATCTTCCCGACTACAATCTTCAACTAATCTCTGCCTGATTTTCTCTGGAATCCTATCGTTTTGATCAAAACATCTTCTTGTTATCATACTGCCCTAATCCTCATAAATTTGCTACATATCTGTCATAATAGTATAAATTGATAACATCTGCCAACGGACAGATTTTCTCTTTTTTTATACACGCTAAAATTTCTTTATCATAGCTGCTCATAAGAATGACATATTTATTTTCGATATCTTTCAAGTCATATACTGAAATTACATTCCTGCCATGAAGCCTCGTTCCCACCGCTGCACCACTCCCGTCCACAAAGCAAAAAATATTATCAAATGATATTTCATATTTTTTGGTCAAAACTTCCATGGAACCTCCTGTCCCCCATATAATTAACCTACGCTTTTCCTTATTTCTGATAAAATTCCTTACTTTTGTTTCCTCATCCTTAAAACTAAACTCTACATTCCTTCCCGCAATATCATTCCTACCTTCAGATAACTCATTCATTAGAAAAGCAAAGTTTTCTTTATCATACTCATCCATGCCAAAGAAAGTTTCATATACTGCCGCTTTATAGATTTCAACGCACACTCTTTTAAAGTTAATTTTTGCCTTCTCTTTAAATTTTTCTAAATATACATCTTCATAAAATCTAGAATAGTCCAATTCAGCCCTTGCATTCATCAACATCCAATGGAACATTGTCGAACCCTGACATATTCCTTTCTCATGAATGCGGTAAACTCCAACCCAATCATTTACAAACTTCGCTTTTCCGTATTTCAAATGCATTACATATCGATCAACATCTCCACGAAAAGATGCCTCTGACATTGTTCCAACTGCATTCTCCATGATTGCAGGAACACCATTCTTAAACATACTATTTCTATATACAGATGCTGTTGTATGTGTCACCAATGCACTTCCGTCCAAATAATTCTCAATACCATTTGTCGTATGTTCCTTCACACCTGTCCGAATATAAAATCCATCTTCCAATTCTCCATCAATCAGTCTTTTTGTATTAGAACCATATGCAACATACTCCAAATGTTCCTCTAAAAAACGAACAGCTTTCTGCAAAAATTGCCCATCTACCCAATAATCATCCGGATCAAGAACACAAAAATAATCAGAATGCATATCTTTAAAAACCCTTAAGTCATTTGCCAATAATCCCTGATTATTATCAGAATATACAGTCAAAATATCACGAGGATACCTCCTCTCAACTTCTGCCGCCAATTCTGCCGAACCATCTGTAGATGCATCATCTGCAATTACCAAAAGGACACGGAACTCTGTTTGTTGTAAAAGAACTGAATTAATAGCTTGCTCCATATAATCTCTTCGATTGTACAGCGGCATCACGACTGTCAACTTGATCTTATTCCACTCAACTTCTTCAATAGCAACCATTCTTTATCTCCAAACCAAACATATAATTTATCAACCTGCGCCAGTCTGTCATGTTTAAAATTTCTTATTTAATACATTTGTAAAAATATATGCTCCCAGTTCATTCAAATGACACTCATCCTTAAAACACCAGCATGGTAAATGATAATTAAAAAGATCATAGACCTTAATCTTTTCATTACATTTGACATATTTGTAAAATACAGACCGCATCTTCCTGATTTCATCTGTATGGCACTTTATAAAATACGGATTATGAGGAAAAACAACCACAGATATCTCTATATCTGGATATGCTTTTGTCAGAAAACGAATCATTTGATTCCATTCAGTTCGATTTTCTGCAATTGTATCCAAATACATTTTTGACCATACCTTATATTCCTTTTTACACAATTTTCTTTGTATTGGCACACTCTTGATACCTGTACTGAGGC
This sequence comes from Lachnospiraceae bacterium, assembly GCA_009774375.1. Lineage (GTDB taxonomy): Bacteria > Bacillota > Clostridia > Lachnospirales > Lachnospiraceae > COE1. The sequence goes on along the minus strand of VSNO01000010.1, from coordinate 37,280 downwards.
ACTTAAATACATTTTCCCCCTTATTCATTTTGTTTTGCCTTATTTGTCTGTCCGTCATTAAACTAAAATGTGCTTTTTCCAGATCTCCATTTTGAATCATTTGTCTTTTCATAATGCTATTGAGGAGCAACATATGTCTTAACCACATTTGTCCACCGTCACTTTCTCCCAAATGGTGATACTCACCAAAATAATAAGCAATATGAAAACGCTCTGCCATCTTTTTTGATCTTGAGAGATCCCAATTGAATATATAATAAGGTAACTCAAATACAACTCTTCTACATCCATCCAACCTGTGCTTATTTACTATAAGCTGAACAATCTTACTTATGTAATATATATCAATACTCGGAATCCCTATTTTATGATTATTACCCCTCATTTGATTTATACGAATTCCGTCTTTTAGATGTGACATTCCAATTAAAATTCTGTCATAATGACATGCATTATATAAATACGTTTCCACCACTTTCATTTCGTCGACTCTTATGCCATCCCATTCAGATATATATATGATTTGTTTTCTTAAAACACCTGCCTTTAATAAGCTTTCTTCGCAAAAAAACAGTAATGCCTTTTCCCTGAATGCAAGCAATATATAATCATCATCTGATATAAAATCTTCTTTTTCACTGATCATACACAGAAAATCTTTGTAATCAAATCTTTCATATCCAACTACGGATAATCTTTTTTGATTATCTCTTTTCCCTTTTTCAGTCACTACAATTAAACGCACACTTATTCTCCTGCACATGTTTTCAAAAATTCCTCATAATCTCTGATATAATCTCCTTCTGCGTAGTACTCTGATGCCAGTACCATTAAAACCGCATCCGGCGTAAAATCATACATTTCTCTCCACATATTCTGAGGCACATAAAGTCCTTCATATGGCTTTTCCAAAGAAACTATCTTCTTTTCTTTTCCATTATCCAGTAAAACTTTACAGGATCCGTGAATGCAGATGAGTATCTGCTGCAATGTCCGATGTGAATGAAACCCTCTACGTACTCCAACACTTGTATCATATACGTAATAAACCCTTTTTATCTCAAAAGGAATATCCCGCAATTCCTCTAATGCGACTAACTGTCCCCTAGCATCTCCATGCTGTTGAAAAGCATATTTTACCACCTGCATCCAATCCCTCCATGCAATAACCTGATAGCTTTATAAACTGGCGAAATGCCTACACGGCTTTAACATACGTCCTGTTAATTTCATGTATGCTTCCATATGATTCCTTTGTTTTGCTTAAATTCCAATTTACATTCCCATCATGATCTGTAGCAATTCCCCAACTCACTTTCCTATATCCCTGGTGCATTGCATGATCAATCATGGAATAATATAAAAAGGACATCGGACTGTATTCATCCAGTTGCAAATCAGCTGCCAGATAATGTGTATGCATACATTTAACTTTGTGGAAGCAAAATACCATTGCCCCCGCTGCCATCCGCCCTTCAAATTCAACATACCAGAATTCTATCTCATCCTTTAAGATCGCTTTTAGTAACAATAGTTCTTCAACTGTATGAACCGGACTTTTCCCATGTTTTTTCAAATTCTCTTTTAAAATCTGATGAAACTTTCCAAACTCCTCTTTCGATTGTAACTCTTTCAATTCCATTCCTCTGGACATACAGCTTTTTACACAACTTCGTCTTCCTTTGTAAAAATTCTTTATTATCTGTTCTGAATATTTTTCAAAATCAATATACAGATTCAATTCCTGCTGCTCTTCATATCCTTCATATTGAAGACAAAAATACAATAAATCATTTTTGGACTCACTCAACAGATCTGGTGTCTGCTTATAAATAATCTTTGAAAAACCAGCATCCAGCAAGAAATGCTCCACTGCTTTGATCAGCTGATCCATCTTTTCAATTTTACAAACACCCAAAGAAACAATTAGTCCGCCATATGTGCTACCGCCATGTGACATAAATACTTTTTTTCCATCTTCAGTCAATTCGCATGCAGGACACACAGCCACAATTGTCCCTTTCATTTTAACAACAACTGAACAGTCCTTGAACCGTTCTTTCGGATGATACGATAGAAATTTTCTCGTCTGCAGCATAGTACCATTTACCGATTTTTCCTGTATAAACATATCCCATTCATCAAAATACACATCATTGTACCATTCAATCTGATAATCTGCCATATCTACCCATTCAACCTTCCTCTGTCTCATATATCCTACTATGTTGCTTTGTATTCTTTATCTGTGATTTCAAATATTAATCTGACTTTCAGTTATAAAATACATTTATTTGGAAACTGATTGACTTTCTCCACTACATATTCCATTTGCTTTCTGCTCATACCCGGGAAGATTGGCAGACTTAGTTCCTCTTTACATATCCGATCTGTAACAGGGAACTCTTGTCCTTCAAATTCTGATATATACGCCTTTTGTTTGTAAATCGGTTTTGCATAGTGAATATTTGTCCCTATTCCATTTTCATTTAAATACCGCTGTAAGTTTTCTCTATTCTTACATAATACAGGAAAAATGTGATACACATTTTCCCCTTTTTTCATTTTTTCTGGCAAAACATAATATTGTCTATTTAGTTCCCTCTCATAAAACTCGGCTATATTTCTCCGCATCTCATTCCACTGATCCAAATATTTTAGCTTAACCCTTAAAAATGCGGCTTGCATCTCATCAAGCCGGGAGTTAATACCTTGCAGCTCATGTATATACTTTTTTTCAGAGCCATAATTAGCCAGTTTTCTGATTTTTTCATATATATTGGCATCATTTGTTACTACCGCACCGCCATCACCCAGTGCACCCAAATTCTTACCTGGATAAAAACTAAACGCCGCCACGCTACTTTGACTGCCTATCTTTTTTCCATTACAAATCGCCCCATGCGCTTGCGCTGCATCCTCAATAATTTTTAAATGATATTTATCTGCCAGTTTTACAATCTGGTCTAATGCAACAATTCGGCCGTATAAATGAACCAGAATAATAGCCTTGGTTTTCTCGGTAATCTTTTCTTCTATTTTAGAATTATCTACATTCAATGTTTTTATATCCGCATCTACTAGAACAGGTTTCGCCCCTACCTGGCTAATTGCTAAAACCGTAGCAATAAAAGTATTAGCACACACTATTACTTCGTCTCCTGCACCTATATCATACGCCATCAAACTTAATCTGATTGCGTCCAATCCGTTTCCCACTCCCACACAAAACTGTGTACCGCAATATAATGCAAACTCTCCTTCAAAGGCTTCACAATTACGCCCTCTGATATACCACTCATTACGAAGAACCTCTTTAAACACTTCTTCCAATTCTCTATATATAATTTGATGCGTTCCTGCCAAATCCTGATAAGGAATATTCATTCCCCTCTCCCCTATACATATTTACATGAATATTTTGAATTTATAAAAAACGACTATAAACTACACCATTATCGTTTATATAAAAAACTAGAAATTTCTACTTTTTCCACTCTTCCTATTTTTCTATCCTAAACATTATTAAAATAAATACAGCTAAAAACCCCAACTAAAACTATGCCTCTGATCATTACTCTCTCAACTTCATACTTTACATGAGGACTTCTGATCAGTTTTCTATCTCTACATCACTCTTTTATCCCAAACATTTCTTACGATCTCCATTTCCTAGAACGTGTTTGAAAAATGCTTTCCATCAGATGTGCGTCACAATTTGTGGAAGATTAAATCATCTTACAGATAATTGACCGAATGAAGGAGGCTTAGTGGGCTATGTTGACTAAATTCGGTGCAAATATCACACAAAGTGGTGAATGCAATGCATATGCGTCGTTATGCAGATAGCGGGAATGATTTTTCAAACACGCTCTAATGCAGTTATCAAAGTTCAGCCTTTACCACAACTCCATTTAGAAATTGTGTATAAACAACCTGTATCTGCCCTCATGTTGCCTTTGCACACTCTGTGTCATGATCGTTTCCCAGTTAGCTCATTCATGAAGTGTTCCACCCACGATGCTGTCTCGTAACATAAAAAAACTGATGCAAACCATTTCATCCCAGGTATCCCCCGACAATCCCATACTTTACATCAGTCTTCTATAACCAACTTTATTCAATTAATACGATCAAATACAATAAATTCAACTAATACGTAGTCACCAAACGAACCCTACACAACCGCCTCCACGATCACCTTGTCCCCAACCTGGATCTCCTTCACTCCAACCTCTTTCTTCTGGTTAAAGTTAAAGCTCAGCAAATATCCTTTATCTTTATGGTAATAGTCCAGATAATCCGCGAGCTGCCGCTCGCCGCGCTCGTTGTACTCATTCCCGCGCCAGATCTTCAACTCAATCACAAACTGCTCGCCGAGATAATCCACGATGACATCCGTGCGCCGCTCATCTCTGGTCTGCGCTTCGATGTAGTAGTTCCCAGTGCCGTTGATGATCGGCCTCAGATAGAGCAGGAAGAAGCATCCATATCCAACATCCCATCATGGATAAAATGGCTTCTGTCGCGCACGGCTGCATCGCCCATCAGGTTCGCCGAATCACTCCGTGCCAGTTCGTTCTCTGACAGGAAGTAATTGTAGAGGCGTGTCTCAAAGATGCGGTTGGCAACCTGCACTTTTCCGTTCCTGCTGACTGCATAGCCGAACATAGCTGCCAGGCTGATTTCCTTTGTGTCCAGATTAAAGGAAAATGCTTTCCCCTGAAAAAGAATTTCCTGAAACATCTGCTTCATCTCCGGGTAGTCATCCAGATGGCGGATCATACTCTCAAACAGAGGTGTTCTTTCAAACAAGATCCGTCTGACGGCCTCTTCGATCCCCCTGCTGGTCCATGCACTGGCGACATCTTCATAAGTACTTTCTTCTGGAAGATCTTCATCAATGCATTTGCAGATTGACGAGACAAGCACAGGATAACCAGCGGTATACTGGTATAGTTCTCCTGCAATTTCCTGTATATTCATTCCCGTATCATGGTCTGTTTCATATTCTTCGAGCATGTCGACAATCTGACTGATGGAAAAACTCATATTGACCTTAAAATTCGCCGCAATATTCCACGAACTGTTGTACTGATGCTCCGATTCCGAGCGCAGTTTTAATTTCAGGTTCTTGATATCATACACTCCCGCAAGGATCACCGAGTGAAACGCCGGCGTATCCTCGCGCCTCAGATAATATCCTCTCAGCTGTGCGAGGAAATCGATAAAGACCTGATTATTTGAGGCACTGTCCACCTCATCGATCATCAGGACGATCTTTTTATCCGATGTCCTGATAATCCTACTCAGCGCCCGGAACATATCATCCATCGTGGTCTGTTCCTCCTGCCGCATGGCGATCAGTGCCTGCAGATCCTCATCCCGGATGCCTGCCGTCATTTTCTGATCAGAGGCGAGATCCTCGATATATCGGATAAATGCCCTCACAAATGTCTGCTCATCAGCAAAATTCGCGGTACTCATCATCTGAAAATCCATTGCAAGTACGATATAGTCGTCCCGCAGATATTTCGCGAGCGCTCTCAGCGTCGTGGTCTTTCCGTACTGCCGTCCCCTGTTGATGACAAAATAGCTGCCATAATCCACATACTCTTCTTTGATCTTTTTCACCCTGTCGTCAAGCCTTACCATGTAGTGCCACTGTGGATTGCAGGAACCGGTTACATTAAATCTGCGTTTCATCTGCCTCTACCTCCCATATCAGGAACCGTCAGCAGATCACATGCATGCCCTGAATCCTCTATCCGCTGACAGTTTCTTCATTCCTGCTACCATTCTAACATACGATCCAGACCTATGTAAACAAAACACTAATGTAAAGTATGAAATTGTCAAGGTTCAATTAACCATCTCTATATCCAGCTCCACTCAGGAGCTGTGCAAAAGCAGCCTATATAATGTACGCTGCCTTTGCACAGCTCCCAAATGTCACATCGTGATCTCGACATTCTGTATCATGATCGGTTTCCCCGTCTGCTGATACAGCTGTACGACCGAACTGCCATCGCCATAATACGCATCGCTGATCACCACCGCCCGGTCCACATCGGCTGTCTCATCGTAAATGCCCCAGCCTTCTGCCAGATACTGTTCTTTCAACATCGTATATTTCTGCAGGATCTCCGGCCTCATGGACCGCATCGTGCTCTCGATCAGCGGGTGCGGCCGCCACAGCAGGGCGATCTCATCCTGGTTTTCCCTGAAGATCCCGAGCGTGTTCTCGATCTTGTCCACCCACTTTTGATCGTTGGCAAGCAGCGCCGCGATCCCGGTGTTATATAAAATGATCTTCTTCCAGCTGCCATCTGATTTCTCGATGACCTTCAGCCATTCCTGCGGAACCGTGAGATCTTCCTTTTTCGTGGCGCATACCTTGTCGTACTTGGGCGATCCCAGCCCCAGAAACTTCTGCTCCAGATAAGACCTGTCCAGATGTTTTCCCTGCAGGCCGTGCTCTTTTGCCGCCTTAAGAAATTCACTGATATAGATCCGCTTCATGTCCTCCGACTGTACGATCACCTTGTCTGCATTGACGATGCCCGGCATAAAGCAGAAATGCTTGATGCTCTCCACTGCCTGTTCGTTATCCGGTTCCACTTCACCAAGCACAAAGTATGGAATATACACCAGCCGGTCTGTCCATTTTTTCAGGTTGCTTGAAAAAAATTTCGGGTGAACACTTGTTACCATGTTCCAATTATCATATGCATTATGTATATAAATAATATCTGGCTTGCGTTCCTCGAAATCATATACATCGTACCTTGTGATTGGAACATCCTTCGGATACTGGTCGCCCTCGTAATGTTCCTCCCGGAAACTTCCGTCAGGATTCTTATCATAATATGGTATCGGAATGACATAAGCTTCGCAGTCAGCGTCCTCGTGCGCCGCCCGCCACACACTTTCCAGGGAGTCCCACATGGCTGCCTTGTACGGCAGGAACACGACTTCCTTTTTATCCTGCGGCATGTCGTAGGTGATGGCGTTCTGCAGCTGTATGAGCTGCTTTCTGATCTTTTTGGACAGTTTCCTGCACAGCGTTTCATCCCGGATGCCGATCCCCAGCTGGTAGATGTTCTCACAGTAATCTTCCAGGATGCCCACCATGGGCGTGTAGTCCATGTCCTTCAGCGATTCCAGATAATTGCCCAGATCGATCGCGGCCTGCTGGCACTCTGCAAATTTTTCCTCCACATCAAAAAGGGCAGTGGAAGATGCTGTCCTGGTGATGGAATCATTTACTTGTACGAATGTAGACACGATCTGAAGCAGATCCTTTTTCCTGTACCTTTTCATGTCCGTCACCTTCCCTGGCATACCTGTTGCTGAATGTCATCTTCATTTCTATCAATGTATATCGGTAATAGTCTATCACTTTTTAACCCACTTGACAATTCTTTTTTCAAAACATGGGTTAGAAACATCTGGAAAAGGGTATGGTGCGCACAAAGTACAGAATCGCCTCCGTCCTTTATGCGCACGATCCGCCAAAAACTCAGTCCCCGTCTGCCTCCTCCGTCTCTCTCTCGGCGTGGCACACGATCTCCAGCATTTCCTCTGCCTTCATGGCAGTGCTCAGCTCATAAGTTCCCGGCTGCAGCTTATCCTTGTAATCGGAAAGACGCTCATAGATGTAGAATGCATTCGCATCGTTGATCAGCCCCTTCTGCTCAAGTACTTTCGCAAGCTCCCTGCTGCTCTGTCCCTCGGACACCACCACGCTGACGACCCTGCCCTCGCCCTCGCTCACAGGCACATCGGCAAACACCTGATATCCGAAATCATACGCATATACTGCCAGACGAAACACCACGACGATGACCGCTGCCGCCAGTGCGATCCTGATGATCATCGCGGAGACTGCCCCCAATAGCTGTTTTGCATTCATTGCCCTACCTCCAAGTCTATATTTCCATGATGATCGGCAGGATCATCGGCCGCCTCTTAGTCTTTTTCCACACAAACTCACTCAGCGTATCCTTGATGGTTCCCTTGATCTTGCCCCAGTCCGTGATATTTTTCTTGAGACAGCCAAGCACCGCTTTCTCGATCAACTTGCGCGCCTCATCCAGCAGCTCGTCCGACTCCTTCACGTACACAAATCCTCTCGAGACGATATCCGGCCCTGCGAGCAGTTCTCCCGAAGCCCCGTCCAGGGACATGACCACGATCAGGATGCCGTCCTCCGCCAGATGCTGTCTGTCTCGGAGCACTACATTGCCGACATCCCCGACGCCGAGCCCGTCCACGAGCACCGCCCCGACCGGCACCTTTCCTGTAATGCTCGCGCTGTTATCGTCCAGCGAGAGCACATCCCCCGACTGCAGGATGAACACATCGTCCTTGTCGATCCCCAGGTCGATGGCGATCTTTGCCTGCGCCTTCAGATGCTTGTACTCCCCATGCACCGGAACCGCATATTTGGGCTTTGTCAGTGTGTAGATCAGCTTGATCTCCTCCTGGCAGGCATGTCCGGATACATGCGTGTCCTGAAAGATGACATCCGCACCCTTCTTGAAGAGTTCGTTGATCACCTTCGTGACCGCCTTTTCATTCCCCGGGATCGGATTGGACGAGAAAATGACTGTGTCGCCCTTTTGTATGGAGATCTTCTTGTGCATGCCGCTCGCCATACGGCTGAGCGCCGCCATGCTCTCCCCCTGGCTTCCCGTCGTGATGATGACGGTCTTGTCCTTGGGATAATTTTTCAGCCGTTCTATATCGATCAACGTATTTTCCGGTATGCTGATGCGGTTCAGATTCGAGGCTGTCTCTATGATGTTGACCATGCTCCGGCCCTCGACCACCACTTTTCGCCCGAACTTGTCCGCTGTGTTGATGATCTGCTGTACCCGGTCCACATTTGACGCAAACGTCGCTATGATGATCCTTGTCTTCTTGTGTTCCTCGAACAGGGAGTCAAATACCGGCCCCAGCTTCTTCTCCGACGGGGTAAAGCCCGGCCGCTCCGCATTGGTACTGTCGCACATCAGCGCGAGGACGCCCCTTTTGCCCAGCTCCGCGAAGCGCTGCAGATCGATGGCATCCCCGTACACGGGCGTGTAGTCCACCTTGAAGTCGCCGGTGTGCACCACAATGCCTGCCGGCGAATAGATGGCAAGCGCCGCCGCATCCACGATGCTGTGGTTCGTCTTGATGAACTCGATTCGAAAGCACCCCAGATTGATATTCTGGCCAAACTTGACTACCTTTCTGCGCACATTGTGGATCAGATTATGCTCTGTGAGCTTATTCTCGATGATTCCCATTGTGAGTTTTGTCGCATACACGGGAACGTTGAGTTCCTTGAGGACATATGGCAGCGCACCGATATGGTCCTCATGTCCATGTGTGATGACAAATCCTTTGACTTTGTCCTGATTGTTTTTCAGGTAGGTGACATCCGGTATCACAAGATCGATCCCCAGCATGTCATCCGCCGGAAAGCTCAGACCGCAGTCCACCACAACAATACTGTCTTCATACTCAAAGGCAGTAATGTTCATCCCAATCTGCTCAAGACCTCCCAATGGTATGATCTTGAGCTTTGAAGTATTATGTTTGTTCTGTTTCAAAATAAACCTCCTGTAACGTTTTTTATCCGTTTCCATATAAAATTTTCTGATAGGCCTACGCCGCCCCTGCACCGCGCTGATCCCGCGAAAAAGGACCCTGCCGTTTTCCGCAGTGATTCTTCGTGCCGAAGTGTGTGGCCTGTCTATATAAGATCAACGTCGTCCAGCATATTTTCAAAAACTGCCGCCACAGCCGCAAGCTCCCCGTCATCCTCGACCACGCTGTAAACCTGCTCCTGCTCGTCCGCGCCGGAAACAGCTTTCAGAATATATGCTTCGCCATCATCCTCTTCTTCCGCATCTGTTACCAAAATATAATTCACCCCGCCGATGGTCGTCTGCTCGAGCACATAAAAATCAACTACGGCTTCCCCGCCATCCGGCTTAAAGGTTATCTTTTCCATTATTGTGATCCATACCCTTCCTTATTTTTAAGATAATCCAGATACCCCTGTAAAATAAAAACTGCCGCTATCCTGTCAACGTGCTCTTTGCGCTCCTCACGTCTTATACCGGCTTCCATCATCGCTTTATCCGCCGCCACTGTGGTCAACCGCTCATCCCACAGCTGCACGTCCAGCCCTGTCCTTCTCTCCAGCCTCTCCTTGAAGGCAAGGGTCTTCTCCACCCGTTCTCCCTCAGTGTCATTCATATTCCTGGGATAACCCAGCACGATCTCATCTACCTCGTACTCCACGATCAATTCTTCGATTCTTGCTAAGGTCTGACGAAGCTTGCTCTCAGACTTCCTGCGTACAATCTCGATCCCCTGGGCAGTGATAAGAAGCGGATCGCTGATCGCCACCCCCACTGTCTTGGATCCAAAGTCAAGTCCCATTTTTCTCATGTATCTCTCCATATTGGTCCGAAATGTCTAAAATCTGCCGATCCGATTCCATCCTGCGTTGTAGATATAGGATTTTAGCATCTCCTCCACAAGCTCGTCCCGCTCCACCTTCATGATCATGGCCCTCGCGCCCTTATGGCTGGTGATGTACGTCGGATCCCCTGACATGATGTAACCAACGATCTGATTTACCGGATTGTACCCCTTCTCTGTAAGAGCAGCATAGACAGAAGCAATCACATCCTTGACGGAGGCGGACTCACCGAGATCCTCCGGTGTTAACTGTATGAACTGTGTGCGTGTCAAATCTTCCATTCTCTATGCCCCTTCCAATCGATGAGCTGTATTTTTGCATTGTTATACATATCATAACTTAATTCAGTACAAAATTCAAGAGTTACTGCGCGAAAACTGTAACATTAATACTCCATAACCATGATCTCATCCCCGAGGAAGCCTGTGATCCTTCCTGTGACCAGCTGGTTCTCAAGATCCTCTCCCTGTGCGGGAAACGCCACCTTCACATACTCTCTCGTGTGCCCCATCCAGTACTCCTCCCCTGCGATCTTCTTCTTTTCCTCAAACAGCACCTCCACATCCCTTCCGATATAGTGGGACCTGTAATGCTTCGAATCCCGCCTCTCAATGGATTGCAGTACGCTGCTCCTCCTGCTTTTTTCCGCCTCCGGCACCTGCATGGGCATCACCGCTGCCTTTGTTCCCTTTCTCCTGGAATACTTGAAAATGTGCATCTCATAAAAACCGGCCGTCTCCACAAACTGTCTGGTCGCCTCAAATTCATCCTCCGTCTCCCCCGGAAAGCCCACGATCACATCTGTTGTGACCGCCGGATGCCCGAACGCCTGCCGCAGCAGATTGACGCCATTGAGAAAATCCCCGGGTGTATAATGGCGGTTCATGCGCTTTAGCACAGTCTCACAGCCGCTCTGGAGCGACAGGTGAAAATGCGGGCAGATGTGCCTTAACGCCGCCAGGCCGCCAGCAAATGCCTCTGTGACGATCCGCGGCTCGAGCGAGCCCAGCCGGATCCGCTCTACCCCTTCGACCGCATCGATCGCCTGCACCAATGCGAGCAGGTTTTCCTCCTGCCCCTGCTGAAAATCCATACCATAAGAGCTGATATGTATCCCTGTCAGCACAAATTCCCTGTACCCCGCCGCCGAAAGCCCCCTGATCTCCTCAAGCACGTCCTGCTTTCTGCGGCTTCTGACACGTCCCCTCACATAGGGTATCATACAGTATGTGCAGAACTGATTGCATCCATCCTGGATCTTGATATAGGCCCGCGTGTGTTCCGTCGTCGATGTCAGCCGCATCTCCTCATACTCTGACGTGTGGTTGATGTCGATCACACTCTCCTGCGCCGCGCCCTCGAGATACCTTTCCAGAATATCGGCCAGATCCTTTTTCCTGTTGTTTCCGACCAGCAGATCCACCGCGCTGTCCGCCTCCACCGCCTGTGTGTCAGACTGCACATAGCAGCCGACCGCAACAACGATCCCTTCCGGGTTGGTCTTCTTCGCCCTGTGGAGCATCTGCCTGCTCTTTCTGTCAGCGATGCCGGTCACTGTGCAGGTGTTCACAATATAGACATCCGCCTTTTCGTCGAACGACACGATCTGATATCCTTTCTGCCGCAGTGCCTGCAGCATGGCATCCATCTCGTATGAATTTACTTTGCAGCCCAGATTGTGATATGCGACTGTTTTCATTTTGCTCTTTATCCTTTCGTCTGTAAGTTATTTTTTCATTTTGTCATCTGACCGGAAAGTCAATTTGTACATATTTTTTACATATTTTCGTCAATTTTCATTACAACTGTTTTCGGTCTCTTGTTGACTTTTCCGCCGATTACCTTTATTATTAAATGGAAGGTAAAATAAAGGAGGTAGTCAGAATGAAAACAGTTCAGATTTCTTTAAACTCTATTGATAAGGTAAAATCTTTCGTTAACGATATCACAAAGTTCGATTACGATTTTGACCTTGTTTCAGGCAGATACGTTATAGATGCAAAATCTATCATGGGTATCTTCAGCTTAGATCTATCTAAGCCCATCGATCTGAATATTCATGCTGAGAGCGGCGTAGATGAGGTTATGGAAGTATTGAAGCCTTACTTGGTATAGTATCCGCCTGACAGTGATACATACTTTGATCTTGTCCGCATAGCATAAATCTTGAAAGCTTGAATATCAGACGAGTTGAACATTTACCGGGTACATCGATGTACCCGGTTTTGTTTTCCTGTTCTTTGATCAGTATGCGATCTCGATCACTTCATCTGTATCCAGCGCCGTTCTCACCAGCTCATCGATCCTTTCTTCCAGATTCCGCTCATGCCCCCGTATCACGTTGAGGTTGGGTTTTGTCACCGGATGCTTTGCCACGAAGATCGTGCAGCAATCCTCATAGGGCTGGATCGATGTCTCGTATGTATCGATCTTCTCGGAAACCTCCACGATCTCCTGCTTGTCAAAACCGATCAGCGGCCTGTAGACCGGCATGGTACACACATCGTCCGTCGCCATCAGAGACTGCATGGTCTGGGACGCCACCTGTCCGATGCTCTCCCCTGTGATCAGACCCAGACAGCCGCTTTTCTTTGCGATCTCCTCGGCAATGCGCATCATGTAGCGTCTCATAATGATTGTGAGCTCATCGTGGGGACACTGATCATAGATATACAGCTGTATCTCTGTAAAGTTGATGATGTGCAGCCTGATCGGTCCGCTGTACCTGGATACCGTCCTTGCGAGATCGATCACTTTCTGCGTGGCGCGATCGCTCGTGTAGGGCGGCGCGCTGAAGTACACCGCATCGATCCTGACACCGCGCTTTGCGATCATATACCCCGCCACCGGGGAATCGATACCGCCCGACAGGAGCAGCATCCCTTTTCCGTTTGTTCCGACAGGAAGTCCTCCCGGTCCTGGGATGACTGTCGAGTAGATATAGATCTTTTCCCGCACCTCGACGTGCAGCATCACGTCCGGCCTGTGCACATCGACCCGCATCCCGGAAAAGGCGTTTAACAGCGCCTCGCCGAGATCACTGTTGATCTCCATCGAATTTTTGGGATAATTTTTTCTCGCCCTGCGCGCATCCACCTTGAATGTGAAATTCTTGTCAGGATACACCTGATCAATATAGCGGACCACATCCTGACAGAGCTTCTCAAACCCTTCGTCCTCCACGTGGACTACCGGACAGATGCCTGTGACGCCAAACACTGTCTTCAGATTGTCTACGGTCTCCTCCTGATCAAAGTCCGAGAGGGCATTGACATAGATCCTCCCCTGTGACTTCGTCACCTCAAACGTACCCTCACAGCGCTTCAGTGCGTACCGTATCTGGTCGCACAATCTGTCCTCGAACAGATACCGGTTTTTTCCTTTCACGCCGATCTCCGCGTACTTTATCAAAAATGATCTGTACATATCTCTTTCTCCTCCTCTGTGGGGCTTTGGAATCTAAACGCTCCCGCACTATTTTCTGGTGTAATGTCTGAGCATCGGTATCAGTTCACTCATACATTTTATCGTATAGTCGATCTCCGCCTCTGTGGTGAACAGGCTGAAGCTGAACCGCAGTGTCGCGTCGAGATACTGTTTCTCGACGCCGATCGCCTTCAATGTCGCCGATACGGACGGCTTGTTGGACGAGCACGCGCTTCCTGCCGACACATAGATCCCTTTATCCTCGAGCGCATGCAGCATCACCTCGCTGCGGATCCCCTGGATGGAAACGCTGACCACATGCGGAGCGCCCTCGCGTCCCACGGGACCGTTGAGCCGGATGCCCTCTATGGCGCCCACACCCTTTACAAAGCGCTCCTTGATGCTGTACAGGTAATTGATCTTGGACTCAAAATCCACAAAGATCTCTTCGACAGCCTTCGCCATGCCCGCGATGCCCGGGACGTTCTCAGTTCCGGAGCGCATCCCTTTCTGCTGCCCGCCGCCGAAGATGATCGGGCGCACTTTTGCCTTCTCATTGATGTACAGAAATCCGACGCCCTTTGGTCCGTGGATCTTGTGGGCGCTCACGGAGAGCAGGTCGATATGCATGCGTTTCGGGTAGATCCTGAACTTCCCGAACCCCTGAACCGCATCCACATGAAACAGCGTATTCGGGTTCATGCGCCTGATCAGCTCCCCCGCCTGTTCGATCGGCTGCACAGCGCCCACCTCGTTGTTTGTGTGCATGATCGATACCAGGATCGTATTTTTTGTCATCGCCCTCTCCAGATCGGCAAGGCGGATGACACCGTTCGCATCCACCGGGAGATATGTCACCACAAATCCCTGCTCCTCCAGTGCGGCGCAGGTCTGCAGGACTGCAGGATGCTCGATCCTGGTCGTTATGATATGCCTCCCCGCCCGGCAGTTTGCATACGCGCCGCCGATCAGCGCGATATTGTCCGACTCTGTTCCTCCTGATGTAAAGAGTATTTCCTTTTCCTGCACTTTCATACATCTGGCAATGACTTCTTTGGCATAACGGACATATTTCTCACTCTCCACGCCCTTTCTGTGCATGCTCGAGGGATTTCCATAATCCTCACACAGGATGTGTGTCATGAGCGACGCGACTTCCGGCAGACATTTCGTTGTCGCTGAGTTGTCAAGATAAACTTCCATCATATTCACACCTTCAAACGTATTTTGTCTCTATCCCAAACCAGGCAAAGATCATGTCTGGTTTCAGAACAGTAATCATATACTATAAATATGCGCGCCTTTCAGATTATGTGCGCAGTTGCCCTCCACAATATTCAGGATCCTCACTGACCTTCCAACTGATACATGATCCATGCCATGACCGTCATGCCCGCCGTCTCAGTGCGCAGGATCCGTCTGCCCAGCGTGACCGGCGTCATGCCGCAGTCCATGGCCGACTGGATCTCACTCTCCTCAAAACCGCCCTCCGGCCCGATAAATACAGCGATCGACTGACCTGCCCCGAGATGACCGATGACCTGTCTCGTACCCGCCATACCGGCAGCCCCGTCGAGTATGTCCTCCATCTCATAAGGAACGATCCTCACATCCATCTCTCCGGCATACTCGAGCGCCTCCCGATAGCTCATGACCTCACGCACCCGGGGCACTACGCCGCGCCTGCTCTGCTTTGCAGCCGCCTCCGAAATCCCCTGCCACCGCGCAGTCTTCGCCTTTGCCTTCCTGTCGTCCAGCTTCACCACACAGCGCTTCATGGCAACCGGGATGATCTCGTACACGCCAAGCTCCACCATCTTCTGGATGATGAACTCCATCTTATCCCCTTTGGGCAGTCCCTGAAACAGATACACTTTGGAAGGCAGCTCCACACTGTCCTCCTTGACAAAGCGGAGCGCACACAGAACCTCCGTATCCGTGATCTCCTCGATACCGCATCTGTAATCCCTGCCATCGATGCCATTGCTGATGCTGATCTCATCCCCGGGTTTCAGACGAATCACATTTCGGATATGGTTCACATCATCCCCCGTGATCATGACGCGCCTGTCTGAGATCTGTGAAGGTTCCACAAAAAAATGATACATATGTCCGCCTCCGTCTAACATTTCCTGCGTGCCGTGACGCTCACCCACTCGCCCTGACGGGTGACCTCGATGACTTCCAGCCCTGCCGCCTCCACGGCATCGCGCACTGTCTGCTCCTTGTTGTCGATGATCCCGGATGTTATATATACCCCGCCCGGCTTGAGCTGGTTTATGATCACCGGCGTCAGCGGCACCAGCACATCCGCCAGGATGTTGGCGACAACGATGTCATACTTTTCATAGCCGACCTGATCCTGCACCGCTTTGTCCGTGATAATGTTCCCGATCATCATCTCAAAGCGCTCCGGCGCGATCCGGTTCACTTCCATATTTTCCCGCACCGCCTCCTCAGCGCAGGGGTCGAGATCCGTTCCGACGGCATGTCTGATGCCGTACATCAGGGATATGATAGAGAGAATACCGCTCCCTGTTCCCACATCGAGCAGCTCAGTCTCCGGTGTGATATGCTTCTTCAGCTGCCGGATACACAGCTGTGTCGTCTCGTGCATTCCCGTCCCGAAGGCTGTCCCGGGATCGATGTGCAGGATCTTCCTGTCCCTGTCCTCAGGCCTTACTTCCTCCCACGAAGGTATCACGAGCAGGTCATCGATATAAAACTGATGGAAGAACTGCTTCCAGTTGTTGATCCAGTCAATGTCCTCCGTCTCGGAGACCATGACCGTCCCCTCCCCGATGTCCATGAAGCTGCGCAGCGCATCAAGCTCCGCATGGATGCGGTCGACCATCCCGTCATCCGCCTCATCCGGGCTCTCCCCGCTCTCCTCCACAAAGAAACTCAGATACGCGATCCCGTCATCCTCCGGTCCGTCGGGCAGGATATCTACAAACATCTGTTCTTTTTCAAGCGGTGTCAGCGGCACCTTGTCCTCGATCTGTGCACCCTCCAGACCGATGTCATACAGGGTACTGATGATGATATCTTCCGCGTCAGTGACTGTCTTTATCGTATATTTTTTCCATTTCATAGATCTGTGTCCTCCTGTATATAGAAGATAAGGAAACAAAAACTTCTGTACAATATTATATATCATATCATACAGAAGTCTTTATTTCCATGAAAAATATTATTTATTGAAAAATCCCTTGCGTTTCTTCTCTTTTTTGTCCTTATCTTCATTCAGGTCGCTGTTTTCCATATTCCTGACAGCCTCCAGACTGTTTCCGGTCTCTCTGTCAAACTGGCGGAGAAGCTCTTTTGCCTCACTTGAAAGCTTATCCGGGACTTGTACGACAAGCGTCACATAGTGATCGCCGCGGACGTCCTTATTCCGGAGCGACGGAACTCCTTTGCCGCGCAGCCTGACACGGGTATCGGTCTGTGTACCTGCCTTGACATCATAGACCACCCTGCCGTCCACAGTGTCGATCAACACCTCTCCGCCGAGTGCCGCAACCGCAAACGATACCGGAACGGTGGAGAAGATATTCATATCCTGGCGCTGGAAGATCGGATGTCTGTCGACCACGACCTCCACCAGCAGGTCTCCTCTCGGACCGCCGTTCACACCCGGCTCGCCCTTATCCCGGATCCGCACGCTCTGACCGTTGTCGATACCGGCCGGGATCGACACCTGTATCTTCTTTCTGCCTGCAATATAGCCGCTTCCATGACAGTCCGGACATTTTTCCTTGACTGTTTTACCGGAACCGCCGCACTCCGGACACACCTGTGCATTCCGGATGATGCCAAACGGCGTCTTGCTCTGCGTCACGACCTGGCCACGCCCGCCGCAGCGATGACAGGTTTCCGGAGACGTCCCCGGTTTCGCACCGCTTCCGTTGCAGGTCTTGCAGGTATCCTTGAGATTGAGCTCGAGCTCCTTGTCAATACCAAAGACCGCTTCCTCGAACGTGATGCGCACACTGGTACGGATATTGGCGCCCTTCATCGGCCCGTTGCTCCTCGAGCTGCTCCTGCCGCCGCCAAAGAAATCGCCGAATATGTCGCCAAATATATCAGAGAAATCAGCCCCGCCGAAGTCAAATCCGCCAAAGCCGCCTGCACCGCCGCCCTCAAATGCGGCGTGTCCAAACTGGTCATACTGGCGTCTCTTATCAGGATCACTTAATACGGCATAGGCCTCTGACGCTTCCTTGAATTTCTTCTCTGCCTCAGCATCGCCCGGGTTCATGTCCGGGTGATATTTCTTGGCAAGCTGTCTGTATGCTTTTTTGATACTGGCATCGTCCGCGCCCCGCTCAACACCTAACACCTCATAATAATCTCTCTTCTGCTCTGCCATGTTCATCCATGCCTTTCTTTAATCCGCTGTAGCAGGGAACGCCGTATTCTGGCGTTCCCTGCTATAAAGTGAAAACATTTTCTACACTTCTCTGTAATCCCCGTCAACAACATCATCCGCTGCGCCTGCATCCTGTGCCTGTTCTGCGCCGCCCATGCCGCTCATGTCCGGACCTGCTGCGCCTGCCGCACCCTGCATGTTCTCATACATCTTGGTGAACAGGTTCTGTGCCTTTGACATCAGCGCTTCCTGCTTGCCCTTCAGCTCTGATACCTGGTCCTCTGTCATCTCAGTATCCTTGGTGCTCTCGAGCAGCGCTTTGAGCTCATTCAGATCAGCCTCCAGTGCGGACTTCTCCGAAGCGTCAATCTTGTCGCCAACCTCGTTCAGCGCCTTCTCTGTCTGGAATACGAAGGAATCCGCGTCATTTCTCGCATCGATCGCCTCCTTGCGCTTCCTGTCCTGTGCCTCGTACTCTGCCGCTTCCTTAACTGCCTTCTCGATATCCTCATCAGACATGTTGGAACCTGCTGTGATCGTGATGTGCTGTTC
The DNA here is from genome assembly GCA_009774375.1 of Lachnospiraceae bacterium. GTDB lineage: Bacteria > Bacillota > Clostridia > Lachnospirales > Lachnospiraceae > COE1. Next base: position 18,447 of record VSNO01000010.1, on the reverse strand, counting down.
CTTGCCTGTTCCAAGATCCTTCGCGGAGACATTCACGATACCGTTCGCGTCGATATCAAATGTAACCTCGATCTGAGGAACGCCGCGTCTTGCAGGCGGGATACCGTCGAGCCTGAACTGTCCGAGTGACTTGTTATCCCTTGCAAACTGCCTCTCACCCTGCACGACGTTGATGTCAACCGCCGTCTGGTTGTCTGCCGCTGTCGAGAAGATCTGGCTCTTCTTCGTAGGGATCGTCGTATTTCTCTCGATCAGCTTGGTAGCGACTCCGCCCATGGTCTCGATGGAGAGTGAGAGCGGCGTGACATCCAGCAGCAGGATCTCGCCTGCACCCGCGTCGCCCGCGAGCTTGCCGCCCTGGATCGACGCGCCGATCGCCACACACTCATCCGGATTGAGGGACTTGCTCGGCTCCTTGCCTGTCAGCTGTTTTACCTTCTCCTGAACTGCCGGGATACGTGTAGAACCGCCTACCAGCAGCACCTGGCCGATCTCCGATGACGTGAGGCCCGCGTCCTTGAGTGCGTTCTGTACCGGAATGGCAGTCCGCTCTACCAGGTCATTGGTCAGCTCATCAAATTTGGCTCTGGTGAGGTTCATATCAAAGTGCTTGGGTCCCTCCGCCGTCGCCGTGATGAACGGAAGGTTGATATTTGTCGTCGTCGCGGAAGAGAGCTCTTTCTTTGCCTTCTCGGCTGCTTCCTTCAGACGCTGCATTGCCATCTTGTCGCCGGAGAGGTCGATGCCCTCCTGCTTCCTGAACTCGTCGATCATCCACTGGATCAGCTTGTTGTCAAAATCATCACCGCCGAGATGGGTGTCGCCGTTTGTCGCGAGAACCTCGATCACGCCGTCGCCGATCTCGATGATGGACACATCAAATGTACCGCCGCCAAGGTCGTACACCAGGATCTTCTGCTCCTTCTCATTGTCAAGGCCGTAAGCCAGCGCTGCCGCTGTCGGCTCGTTGATGATACGCTTCACATCAAGTCCTGCGATCTTGCCCGCATCCTTTGTCGCCTGACGCTGCGCATCGTTGAAGTATGCCGGAACCGTGATCACGGCATCCGAGACCTTCTCGCCCAGATAGCTCTCCGCGTCCGCCTTCAGCTTCTGCAGGATCATCGCGGAGATCTGCTGCGGAGAATACTTCTTGTCATCGATCGTCCTGCCGCGGTCAGTACCCATATCCCTCTTGATGGACGCGATCGTCTTCTCCGCGTTCGTCACTGCCTGGCGCTTGGCCGGCTCACCGACGAGACGCTCGCCAGTCTTTGTGAACGCCACAACCGAGGGTGTCGTCCTCGCTCCCTCTGTATTTGCGATAACGGTGGGCTTACCACCTTCCATAACTGCCACGCAGCTGTTTGTCGTACCTAAGTCAATACCAATAATCTTTGCCATGATTTTTTCCTCCTCATTTTATAAATCATATTAATTAACGTTTTCGTTCTGAGAATTTCCAAGTTACATATCACTGAACGACTGCTACCATGCTGTGTCTGACTACGCTGTCGCGGTAAGTATACCCTCTCTGAAGCTCCTGCGCAATGATGCCCGACTCATACTCCTCGCTCTCCACCTGCATCACTGCATTGTGAAGATCCGGATTGAATTCACAGCCGACCGCCTCGATCGGCTTCACCTCGAGTTTCTCAAGTTCCGTCATCAGCTGCTTGTATACCATGTTCATTCCCTCCGCGAAGGGCTGCTTAATCTCGTCCTCCGAGAGTCCTGCAAGGCCTCTCTCGAAATTGTCCACAACAGGCAGGATCTTCTCAACGACGCTCTTTGCACCTGTCTCAAACATTGCGGACTTCTCTTTCTCGGAGCGCTTTCTGAAATTATCAAACTCAGCCATCTGGCGTTTCACCCTGTCCTCGAGCTCATCAACCTTCTCCTGAAGCTTGTTGGTCTTTTCCTTTTTTTCCTTGCCCAGGAAGGATTTCTTTTTTTCCTTTTTGTCGCCCGGACCGGCGCTTTCCTCCTCCGCACGATCCTGCTGCTGCGCCTCTGTCTCTTCCGCCGATTTTTCCGCCCCGGTGTCTGTGTTTACATCCTCTCTAACCTGATCATCAATCTGCTCATCCAGTTCCTTCTCTTCCACTGCCACTCGTTTCCTTTCTATATATAATATCTATATAATATCCACCCGGTCCTATCCACTGTGCCCGTCGTCCTTTTTGTATATGGTATCCAGCTGGCTTTTCAGTGTTTTCAATGTATTGATCACCCTGTCATAGTCCATGCGCCGCGGCCCGATGATACCGATCGTACCCTTCATGCCTTCCTCCAGCTCGTAGGTGGCTGTCACCACGCTGCAGTCCTTCATGGTCTTGACCGGCGTCTCATTGCCGATATAGACCTGTATGCCCGTTCCACTCTCGTCGGTCAGCGTATCCTGCACGAGCTCGTTCAGCAGCTGCTTCTCCTCGAAGGTCGTGATCAGCTCGCTCGCCCTCTGATTGTCTGCAAGCTCGGGATACTTGAAAATGTTGTTCGCGCCGCTCGTGTAGATCACAACGTTCTCATTGTCCTTGATCACTGCCGCCACCGCGTCCATCACTTCGGCGATAATGCCCGCGTGGATCCCCGCCTGCTGCTTCAGATTTGCAATCATCGCCAGATTGATCTCCTCGATCGGCAGTCCGTTCAGATTCGTGTTCAGCAGGATGTTCAGCTTCAGCAGCGCCTCGTCATCCAGCATCTGGTCGACGGATATCATATCGTTTTTGATCACATTCCCCTCGACGACGATCGTGGTCAAAAGCTGTCTGGCATCCACTCTGGAAAGCTGTATGAACTTCAGCTTATTTCCCTGCACCTGCGGAGCCGAGATCATGGTAGCGTAGTTCGTGTTGACGGCGAGCATCTTCGCCATCTGCTTCAGCACAGCTTCCATCTTATCCTCGCGGTCGAGCAGCATCTTCTGCATCTCCCGCACTTCCTGTGTCGCCTGGCTGAGCTGTTCCTCCTTCTCGAGCATCATCTGATCCACATACAGGCGGTAGCCCTTATCGGAGGGAATCCTCCCTGCGGAGGTATGCGGCTGTATGATATATCCCAGTTCCTCGAGATCTGACATCTCATTTCGGATCGTAGCAGAGCTTAGATTTAAGTCCGTATACTTGGAAATGGTCCTGCTTCCAACCGGCTCCCCTGTCTCCAGATAATTGCGTATGATCGCCTGCAATATCTTTCGCTTTCGCTCGTCCAAATCCAATCCGCCACGCTCCTTCCACATCATGATATCTCACAACATATCTTTCTTATTAGCACTCATCAATAGGGAGTGCTAATATTTACATATATTAACTTACTACTTTCAGTTTTTATTGTCAACATTCTTTTTCATTTTAATTATTAATAAATTATAAAGTAGGAAAAAACACCTTGAAGAAACATTCGATATTGCCATTCATAATCTGTATCATCGTTTCATAGAATGTACAAATGACTCAGAAGGAGAACCCTTTTCAAGAATATGAAAGATTATATTGAAGAAAGAGCGATCAATATAGCTGTCTATATCATCGACAATAACGCCACTGTGCGGCAGACCGCCAAAGCATTTGGCGTAAGTAAATCAACTGTACATAAAGATGTCACCTCCCGGCTCATGCAGGTAAATCCTACGCTTGCCAGACAGGCACGGACAGTGCTGGATGTCAACAAATCCGAGCGCCACATACGGGGCGGACTTGCCACCCGGGAAAAATACGCCCACTCCGCAAAATGAACAGGAGGGATCTCTCCCTCCTGTCTTTCAGATTCCGGGTCACACCACCCTGCGCACGCACAGGATGTCGCGGTAGAGTGCATTGCTGATCTTGATGCCGGTCTTTGCCGAGCTTGCATGCACGATCTTCCCGTTTCCTATGTAGATCGCCACATGTCCCGGATAACATATGATATCCCCCGGTTCTGCCTCTGCATAGCTCACCTCTCTGCCGACGCTTCTCTGGGAAGTCGAGTTCCGCGGGAGGCTGTACCCATACTGCTTGAACACGGACTGGGTAAATCCGGAACAGTCCGCACCGTTTGTCAGGCTCGTCCCGCCCGCCACATACGGGTTTCCCACAAATCCGCATGCAAAAGACGCGATCTCCTTACCCCTGGCACTGCCGTTTGCCGCCATGATGGAAGACGTGTCGACCTTCGCCGTCGCTGCCGGCTTCTCCGTCGTCGTACTGCTGTCACTGGCGGTATTGCTGCTGTTCTGACTGTTCTTCTTCGCCTCTTCCTCCTTGCGTTTGCGCTCCTCTTCCTCCTTGCGTTTGCGCTCTTCCTCCTCTTTGCGCTTGCGCTCTTCCTCCGCCTCGATCTGCTTGATCTGCGCGTTTCTCTGCTTGATCTGGGATTTGTACACCTCCGCCTGCTGCCTTGCCTTGCTGATCTGCACCGCATAGTCCTCACTGATCGCCTCAAGCTCGGCCCTCGCCTCCTCGACGCTGGCCATCTCCTCCTCGAGACCTTCCTGCGCCGCCTCGAGCTCTGACTCCTCTATCTCCAGATTTTCTTTCAGGTCCTCCACATTCTGTCTGGCAATCTTATAATTTGTAAAGACTTTCTTGTCGTATTCATGCATTTTCTCGATATAGTCCGCCTTGTTGAGCATATCCTGCATGGAGGAGGAACTGAAGATGATATCGAGCATGGAAGTCTCCCCGCTCTCGTACATCGCCTTCACCCGGACCTTCATCGCCTCGTACTGTGTCCGCTCCACCTCCTGCGCCGCGGCGAGATCGATCTTCGCCTGCTCGATCTGTGCCTTCTTCGCCTCGATCTCCTCCTCCAGAAGACTGATACTTGCCATGAGCTCCGCGATCTCGTTGCTGAGCATCTCGATCTCCGCGTCGATGCCTTCCTGCTCTTCCTCAAGTTCGTTGACCTGATCGTCAATATCGTCCAGCTTATCCTGGTCCTCCTGATTCTGCTGCTTCAGATCGTCCTTTTTTGCCGCCTGTACCAGACTGATCCCCAGACCGGCACCGATATCATATGTCGAAAAAAATACTGCCGCACACAACCCAATGACCACCAGACGTCCGCATCCTTTTTTCATGTGTATCTTCCCCTTTTGTCAAAACAAATCACGAATCTGCTGCCTGCTGAGTCTCTTCCTCCCCGACCGGGACTACTTCCATCAGCCGCCCGATCACCTTGTCCTGTACGATGGACATTCTGTACGTCGTGAATCCCACATCGCTGATCAGCTCGTCACCCGACGCGTATCCGTACTCTGCAGCCTCACCGTCTGCCTGCCCGTGTATCATCTCATCCGTGATCTCGATCCCTTCAGCCCTTGCCACTGCTTCCATCACCATGTACTGCTTCACGATCTCCGTGCACATTTCGTTCACCTGACTGTCGTACTCCTCCCGCGTGAGACCGGACATACCGGTCACAAAGGTATCGAGATCCACACCGTACATCGCCGCGATGGATTCCATATATAGATTGTAGTTCTGTGTCTCCTCCTCGACAAGATACTCCGGTATCGACTGGAACCCGCTCTCCTCGACGAGCTTCTGTACCACGGCGCTCTTTGCGTTCGCTTCAAACGTCTCATCCGCCTTCTGCTCCACCGCCTTCTTCCCGGCTTCCCAGACCTCCTCCTTCGTCCTGTAGGGCAGCCCCAGACTCTCCATCTCCTCCGGCGTCACCGTCCCATACTGTGCCGAGCCCTCTATACCGTTCACTGTGACCGTGAACACAACCTCCTGTCCCGCGAGATCCGGGTTGGGATCATAGCTTTCCGGAAAAGTCAGCTCCAGATCCACCGTCTCGCCAGGCATCACACCGACAAGTCCCGCCTCGAATCCCGGGATGACGCCTCCCGAACCGATCGTAAGCCTGTAGCCCGAGGCCGTGCCGCCGTCAAAAGCCACGCCGTCTTTCTTCCCCACAAAGTCAATGTCTGTCACATCGCCTTCCTGGACAGCCCTGTCCATGATCGTCCCCACTAACAATTCACTGTCTATATACTGCTCGACCGTCCCGTCGTCCACCGCCGGTCTTGCCGCGCTCACTTTCATGTCCGTATAGTCCGGCAGCGTGACATAGTCCTCGATCTCGAGATCCTGCAGGCCTACGTAGTCCTCCCGGTCGCCTACCCGCTCCTGCTCCGTCGACGGCGTACTGTCCGTGCTCTCCTGTTCCACTGTCTGCATGGTCTGCTCGGTCTCCTGTGTCTCCTGATCCGCCTTGCTGTCCCCGCAGGCGCTCATGCTCACAGCCACGGCAGCTGCCATGCACATCAGTGCCAGTTTGCCTTTTTTTAGCTTGCCAAAATTCATAGAATGATGATCCTTCCTTATACAAATTTTTTCATTTGAGAAACTGCCGTTTTCAGCCCCTTTTTTAAAGACTTTGGCTTAAAAACTCTCGTCTCTCATCCCCTCATGAAATATATCATAACATCATCAAACGAAAAAGACAATGAAATCGGCAGACTTTCTTGCACTTTCCAGCATTTAATGTTACAATCCTTATAATGACAGTTTTCGCCAGTTTATAAACAATAAAATAATAGGAAAGGTAATGATTCCAGATGTTAAAAGTAATCCTCATCATTTTGATCATCCTCGCAGCGCTCCTGGTGGTGCTCTACTTTGTAGGCCGGAAGATGCAGAAAAAGCAGGCGGAGCAGGAGGCTCAGATCGAAGCAGCCAAACAGTCCGTCACGATGCTCATCATTGACAAGAAGAAACTCCGGCTAAGGGACGCCGGACTTCCCGCCGCAGTGTTGGAGCAGACGCCGAAGTACATGCGCCGCGCCAAGTTCCCCATCGTGAAGGCAAAGATCGGCCCTCAGATCATGTCCCTGATCTGCGACGCCGCGATCTTCGACACCATCCCGGTCAAAAAGGAAGTCAAGGCGACGGTGAGCGGCATCTATATCACCGACGTGAGGGGCATCCGCGGCAAGCTCAACGCGGCGCCCGCCAAGAAAAAGGGAAAATTCCGCAGCTGGGTTGATAAATTGCAGGAAAAAGCAGGTGCCAAGCCGCTCAAATAAGATTGACGGGCAGAGGAAAGTTTTCCCCTGCCCGTTTTAAAATTGATATTTACGTATCTCGCAGTTCCTGATCCCAAATGCCGAGTACTCACCGTTCTCCATATCATAAAAATACGAGTGGACCACTCTCGCGATCCCATTGTGCGCCACCAGAAGATATGTCTTGTCCTCCGATTCCGCCCTGATCTCATCGAGCAGGTTGTAGATGCGCTGTGCCAGATGGAGCATAGTCTCTCCGCCTTCAAAATGATTGATGAAGCTCTTCTTCGCCTCCTGAAATTCCGCCCCGTTCCTCGGAGTGGACTCGTATTTCCCGAAATTCTGCTCCACAAGGCGCAGCTCCTCCCTCGCCGGAATACCCGTGATCCCGGCAATCTCAAGCGCCGTGTCCCTCGCCCTGATCAGCGGCGAATACAGGATCTCATCGATAACAAGTCCCTCATCCAGGATTTTCTTTCCAAGTGTCCTTGCCTGCTCCCGCCCCAGCGCTGTCAGGGCGATATCCGTCGCCCCGCAGATCTTGTTTTCCACATTCCAGATCGTCTGGCCGTGCCTGGTAAAATATACGTGTGCCATGTGAACCCGCCTTCCTCTATTTCTGCAGGATGCTTACAAATCCAGTTTCAGATCATTTTCCTGGATCCAGCCAGTTTTCCGAAATCCGATGCCGATAACATACGTGATCACCGCCGGAAGCAGGAAGCTGATGCAGAGCAGTCCCGTCCAGTCCCACATCGTGACCGCCGCCTTCGCTCCTGAAGCGATGTCATCCATCCAGCCTGTATACACGCCGATCTGTCCGACCAGACCGCACGTTCCCATGCCTGACGCCACCGCCGCACCGTTCATCTTGAGATGAAAAACGCATGTCGCCACCGGCCCCGTGACCGCGGACGCTATGATCGGCGGAAGCCAGATCCTCGGCTTTTTCACGATGTTTCCCATCTGCAGCATCGACGTCCCGATCCCCTGTGCGAACAGGCCGCCGATCCCATTTTCTTTAAAGCTCATGACCGCAAACCCGACCATCTGCGCACAGCATCCGGCGAGTGCCGCCCCGCCGGCAAGCCCTGTGAGACCAAGCGCCGCGCAGATCGCCGCACTGCTGATCGGAAGCGTGAGCGCGATCCCGACGATCACCGATATGATCACCCCCATCAGAAACGGCTGCAGCTCGGTCGCCCACATGATCGCCTTGCCGACCGCACTCGCCGCACTGCCGATCGCCGGTGCAAACAGCGTCGCAGACAGCGCACCGGCCAGGATCGTCACCAGCGGCGTCACGAGGATATCGATCTTCGTCTCTTTGGAGACGGCCTTCCCCAGCTCCGCAGCCAGGATCGTGATCAGCAGCACGGCCAGCGGCCCGCCCGCACCGCCCAGCGTATTGGCGGCATGTCCCACCGCGGCCAGTGAAAACAACACCAGCGGGGGACAGTGCAGCGAATACCCGATCGCGACCGCCATGGCCTCCCCCGTCACAGCCTTGGCATATCCGCCGATCGTCACCAGCAGCTCTATCCCTGCCCTTTCTCCGATCGTCGAAATGATCGTTCCGATCAGGAGGGATGCAAACAACCCCTGCGCCATCGCCCCCAGCGCATCGATACCATAACGCTTTCCGGATATCTCGATATCCTTCCGCTTCATAAACTGTCTCAATTTTTCCATCATACTCTCCGTTCTGCGATTTGACAATGATTCCTTCATAGACTGTAGGAAGTATAACACAAGTCCTTCATTATGGCAACAAAAAAACAAGCGGTCGTCATATCTTTCACTCTGATTGATACAACGACCGCTCTAATGAGATTCAGTATTCAATTTTTTTCCTCTTTCCCGGATTCCTCTGATCCGTCCTTATTCTTTTGTCAGCTTTGTTACGTTTTGCTCCAGGCTTCCACTGTCCTCTTCAGATCCCGACACTTTCCGCCTTTCTGTACTTCTGCCTGCTACACAGTACCCTGAAGTTCTGTAAACGATCTGCTCTGTTATCCGCTTCCCTGACATTCTCTTCGAAATACACTTCTTAATTTTCCGCCCTGCTGTCAATGTCCAGCCGCTTCTCTTCCTTCACATATCTATTAAGGGATTTCTTCCTGTCAGAGTTACGTCTCTGCGATTGCCAAGGGACTCATCTCCTTTCCCATTCATACCCTCTATCCTGAATGTTGCAGGTTGCCGAATACTACATTTGATTTATCAAATGCTTTACAAAAGCTTTTTTGTACTGTTATCCTTTTATCTTTGGTATCCCTACAATTTGTCTTTTGTAAATCGATTCGCCATTCCGGTCTTTTTCTTTGGTACTTGTCCATCGATGTTATCCTATGTAACCATCTTCTGTACCTTGTTTTTCTCTTCTTCCTTTGTGTAATTGTATAGTAACACTTCTTTTCAGTAATTGCAATAGTTTTTTATGATTTTGTCAAATATTGTCGAATTTACCATATTTTATCAGTCACTTTGTACAATGTTTTCTGAATTTTCTGACACTTTCCGCTCCCTGGACTGCTTTTTCCCTTTGGGCGCCTGTGCCTTTTCGATCACGTATGCCGCTTCGCCTCTCTCCTGCTCGCTCCTCTCGTCAAAATCCGCCGCCTCCCGAAGCGCCAGCGCCTCCTGCAGCGTGATCAGGTTCCTGAGCTGTACTGTATGATTTTCCACCGGTATGTACGCCTTTTTCGTGCGGTCATACACGGACCGCAGCAGGTAATAATTGTAGGCTTCCTTTTTGCTGTCCGCAAGCCTCACAATATCCTCCACGACACACACGCCGATCGTTCCGCTGTATATTACTTCCTTCTTCTGAAACAATATGATCCCTCCAAATGCTTTCCTCGTTTGCTCACTGTGGATGCCTGTGTGCAAAAAATAGCACCCGTCCGCCATGAACCGATGCTATTCTCACCTCACATTATGAAGTTTCCCGATTGCCATGATCAAAATACCTGCAATTCCTTTCCCGCCTGATCTGCATAAGTTACGTCCCTTTCGCACCAGCCAACCGCATCCAGAACCAGTCCGCCAGCGGAGAATCCGTTCCGCTTGCTCTGCATCACCAGGCCATTTTCTCCTTTTTTCTGTTTCTTTGATACTATTATCGGCAGAAAGCGCGAAAGACTTAACCGGATCCTCGTGAAAAGTAAGGCACAGCAGGAAAATCAGACAGGAGGGATCTCTCCCTCCTGCTGACGATATATGATCTATTCAGACCTTCTTGCGCTTTTCCACGAATACAGGGAAGGACTCTGTTCCCTTCAGCTCCTTGTAAGCCGTGATCTTCACGTTCTTGTCCGTGATCGCGTACTCGACTGTCGCGCCGGTCTCGATCACTGTATCCTGCATCAGCACGCAGTTTCTGACCTTTGCACCCTTGCCGACCTTGACGCCCCTGAACAGGACGCTGTTCTCGACTTCGCCCTCGATCACGCAGCCGTCCGCCGCCATCACATTCTTGGCGTGGGAGCCTGCCGCGTATCTTGTCGGATTGTCGTCGCGGATCTTGGTATATACAGGATTCGGAGAGAACAGCGCATTGATATTCTCTTCCTTCAGCATCTTCATATTTTCAGCAAAATATGTATTGAGGTCAAGGATGCGCGCATAGTAGCCGTCATGCTGATATGCCTGCACATTGAGCTTGTCAAGCTGCGGCGATATGATATCGCGCTCGAAATACGTAAGCCCGTTGACATACGCCTCCCTGATCTGTTCGATCAGAAGCTCTCTCTCGATGACATAGATGTTCATCGAGACATTGTTATCGCCGCTCTCCTTATTGTTTACCACGATCTTCTGTACTCTGCCCTCCGCATCGATATCCAGTGTATAGTACAGATCCTTCTTCGTCATATCAATGTCGCGCAGCGCCTTGGGGATCTCCTCCCTCGTGTATGCGATCGTCACATCCGCGCCGCTGTCGATATGCTTCTGGAGCAGCTTGTTGAAGTTGAAATTGACCGCAACGTTCGTGTCCGCCATGATGACGTATTTTTCCTTCTGACGTTTGAGATAATCAATGATGCTCGCGATCGCCTCAACCCTGCCGTTATATATGTTCACTGTCTTCTGCGCAAAAGGAGGAATGATGTTCAGACCGCCCTTCTTGCGCGTCAGATCCCACTCTCTGCCGGATCCCAGATGATCCATCAGGGAATGATAATTTCTCTTTACGATCAGTGATATATTGTCGATACCGCAGTTTACCATACTTGAAAGCATGAAATCCACCAGCCTGTAACGGCTTGCAAACGGTATCGATGCCATCAGTCTCTCCGTGACGAGCTCTGGCACTAAGGAATCATAGCTGTTTGGGAACAAAATGCCCATTGCTGAATCTGCGTTTGAATTGATCATGCCTTGTCACCTCCCTTTACATCTGCTGACACCATCGCGTCAGGCCCTACGACAGCACCCTCGCCGATCGTCACGTTGGAGCCCACTGTCGCGACGCCTTTCTTATTTCCATCGGGCATCTCCCCTACGACAGCATTCTTCTCGATCACCACATTCTCCGCGATGATACAGTGTCTGATCTGGGCGCCTTCCCTGATCGTGCTGCCGCCCATGATCACCGCATCCTCGATCACTGCACCCTTCTCTACCTTGACGCCGGCAAAGAGGATCGAGTGCTTCACGGATCCGTCAATGCTGCAGCCATCCGTGATCATACTGTTCTCGAGCACTGCTTCCTCACCGATACGGTGTCCTGTCATACCGCTGTTCCTGCTGTAGATGCGCCAGTCGTCGTCAAACAGGTTGATGCCGCTGTTCTCCGGATCGAGCACCTCCATGTTCGCCTCCCACAGGGAAGAAATGGTTCCCACATCCTTCCAGTAACCTGAGAAGTGGTACGCATACATCTCTCTATTGTCCCGAAGCAGGCTCGGGATCACATTCTTACCGAAATCATTCTCGGACTCCGGATCATTCTCATCCTCGATCAGATACTTCTTTAAGATATCCCAGTTGAATATGTAGATACCCATGGAAGCCAGGTTGGACTTCGGCTCCTTCGGCTTCTCCTGGAACTCTGTGATCTTGTCATTCTCGTCCGCGACCATCAGTCCGAAGCGGCTTGCCTCCTCCCAGGGCACTTCCATGACTGCCACGCTGAACTCAGCGCCTTTTTCCTTGTGGAATCTGAGGAAATCGCTGTAATCCTGCTTGCAGATCTGATCGCCTGACAGGATGATCACATACTCGGGATCATACCGCTCGATAAAATTGATGTTCTGGTATATTGCATTTGCTGTGCCTTTGTACCAGTCGGAGCCAGTCGCCTGCTGATAGGGCGGCAGTACATGCACGCCGCCGTGCAGTCTGTCCAGATCCCAGGGCTGTCCGTTTCCGATGTACTCGTTCAGTACAAGCGGCTGATACTGGGTGAGGATACCCACGGTATCGATTCCCGAATTGACGCAGTTCGACAGCGGAAAATCGATAATACGATACTTTCCACCAAACGGAACTGCAGGTTTTGCCAGCTTCTGCGTCAGTGTGTAGAGACGCGAGCCCTGACCGCCGGCAAGCAGCATTGCAATCATTTCTTTTGCCATAAAATACCTCCAATCCTAATTTGAGCACGCCCAATATATTTTACATGCCGACATAAAATGCCAGATCGTAATCATGCTCTGAATAGTTACAATTATACTATAAACTTCAAAAAAATGGTAGTGTTTTGTGTGTTTTATTCAAATTTTTTTAACAAACGAGATCCGCTTACGGTTTTTATCCCGAATAACGGGTTTTGTATCTGCCTTTTTTCGGCATTTTTTGCTATTGCTGCGCCTTTAAAATGTAAGCGGGCGCTATACTTTCTGCAAACCACACGCTAAAATGCGCGATCTGTTCTTGACCGGTTGAAAAACAGGCATTTTATGTTTATGCTGAAAACAAAAACTTTCAAAGCATACGGAGGAAAAAGTGGATCATGAAAAATAAGACTTTTCGAACAGGCATCCTGACAATGGCTGTCTGTCTGCTGCTTAGTGTTTCCCTGACGGGATGCGGGAACGCAGAGCCGGCCGGCACAGCAGAATCCGGCCTTCAGACAGGGGCGGGCCAAAGCGGTGCGATCATAACAGGGCTTGTGGGGACGCCGTCCGATTACTCGGACACAGAAAACTGGATGACCATACCGGAGATCACACATGCAGTAGATACCTTTTATCTCTACCCTACCTGCTATCTCGACGATTCGGAGGACGCGCTGCCAATCTGCACGATCGACAATCAGGCCGGCCGGCAGCGGGCACAGGTCGTTTACGAAAACCAGGCAACCGTCTTTGAGGAATCAACCAATGTGTTTGTCCCCTATTACCGGCAGAGCAATATCTATGAGGTCGCGGGACTGGATTCCCAGGCATTGGAATCCTTTCAGAAAAAAGAACAGCGCACAGATGTCTACGCGGCGCTGGACTATTATTTCGAACACTACAATAACGGCAGGCCGTTTATCATCGCCGGGCACTCCCAGGGTTCTATCATGACAAAAATCGTTCTCGGGGAATATATGGCTGCACATCCGGAATACCGCGAGCGCATGGTTGCCGCGTATGTGATCGGATACTCCATCACCTCGGACTGGCTCAAAGAGCACCCCTATCTGAAATTCGCGGAGGGCGCGGATGATACGGGGGTTGTCGTGTCCTGGAATACAGAGGGACCTGGAAATAAGGGACAGCATAATATCGTCGTGGAGGACGGCGCGGTCAGCATCAATCCGATCAACTGGAAACGGGACAGCACTTATGCCGCTTCCGATGAAAATCTCGGAAGCAGGATGTTCAACAAGGATACCGGCTATTATGAGGTCAAAAAAAATTTCGCTGACGCCCGGCTTGATACCGAGCGCGGTGTAGTGGTCTGTACGGCAGAGGCCGCCTATATAGACGCGGTGGAGCTTTTCGGACCCGAGAGTTTTCATAATAACGACTATGCGTTCTATTATGAAAATCTCAGGGAAAATATAAAACAGCGGGTGGAAAATTATATCGCCGGGGATCAACCGTCTCCCTGACAGGAAACTCCTGTCAACTAAATAAGAACTGTGCGCATTATGAAAGGGCTGTCAGGAGATTTCCGACAGCCCTCTGCATTTTATTGGATCCTTAAACCCGGTTGTAATTGATCAGACAGCCCTTTAATATGATCTCGCGCTCCTCGTCCGTCAGCTCGCCGAGCGTCATCTCAAATTCTGTCTTTTTCTCCTCACCGGAAGCACCGCCCACGACGTAAGCCTTGATCGTATCCGCCTTCTCCTCGACCGCTTTGCGGATCCCCGGGATATAGATGTAGTCCAGATTCTGAAACGGCAGTTCGCCCTCCTTGATGATGAACGGGAGCATCCCCCAGTTAATCAGATTCGAGCGGTACCGCTTGGTCGCGTACTCGTGTGCGATGTTCGCCCAGCCGCCGAGTACCTTCTGGCAGCTCGCCGCCTGCTCCCTCGCGGAGCCATCGCCCGGCTTCACGGCAAAGATCGTGCTGCCGATGCCCGTGTTGCTTCGGTCCGCGTCCGGCGTGATCGTCTTCATCACGCGCCATGCGGCTTCGAGTTCCGGAAACTTCTGCACGGGACATACTTTCTCCTCCCGCGCAAGCTCCGCGGCCTGGATCTCCTTTGCGAGCCTCACATAGTTCGGATCCTTGCGCGAGAGCGTGAACTCTGCCAGTCCCAGCGGATTCGAACGGTAGGAGGACGTTTCCCCGGAGGGGATCAGCTCGTCTGTCGTCGTCACCGGATCATGGATCTCCGAGACGACTTTCAGCATCAGGTTGTCTGTGAGTGCGACCATCGCCGGCCAGTCCTTGATGTTCGGGCCGAACTTGATCTCCACCGACTCATCGGCAACGCCCTTGGAGTCAAACACGCGGTTCTCATAAATTTTCCTGTCAAAGAAATACTTATACTTTGCAAAGTTCCCGTCAAATTCCGTAGCCGGCGTGAGATAACCTTTGTTTGCCGCGGTCGCAGCGATCGAGCGCGCATCCATCAGCGCGACGGAAGCGATCTGTCCGCTCTGGAGCTTGGATCCCTCGCGGTTCGGGAAATTTCTCGTGGAATGGCGGATCGAAAAGGCATTGTTCGCCGGCGTATCCCCCGCGCCAAAGCACGGACCGCAGAACGCCGTCTTTAACACCGCGCCGGTCTGCATCAGCTTCGCCGCACAGCCGTTTTTCACCAGTTCCATATAGATCGGCATGGAAGCCGGATAGACACTCAGTGTAAACTCATCTGGTCCGATGCTCGCATTGTCCAAAATATCCGCCGCCGCGCAGATATTCTCAAATCCGCCGCCCGCGCAGCCTGCGATGATCCCCTGCTCCACATAGAGCCTGCCGTCCCTCACTTTGTCCCTAAGCTTAAAGTCCACCGCGCCGTCTAAGCTGACGAGCGCCTTCTTCTCGCAGTCATCGAGGATATCGGATAAATTCGCGTTCAGTTCCTCGATCGTGTAGGTGTTGCTCGGGTGGAACGGCATCGCGATCATCGGCTTTATCTTGCCCAGGTCGACCCTGATACAGCCGTCATAGTAAGCCACCCCGCCCGGATTCAGCTCCGCAAAATCCTCACTCCTGCCGTGGATCTCATAAAACTCCTTGATGATGTCATCCGTTCTCCATATCGAAGAGAGGCATGTCGTCTCTGTCGTCATGACATCGATGCCGATCCTGAAATCCGCCGACAAGGACGATACGCCCGGTCCCACAAACTCCATCACTTTATTTTTCACATAGCCATTTTTGAACACTGCGCCGATGATGGCGAGCGCCACGTCCTGCGGCCCGACGCCCTTGACCGGCTCGCCCTCGAGATAAACCGCCACGACGCCCGGCATATTGATATCGTATGTCTGGTTCAGAAGCTGCTTGACAAGCTCCGGTCCGCCCTCGCCCATCGCCATCGTGCCGAGCGCGCCATACCGCGTGTGGGAGTCCGAGCCGAGGATCATCCTGCCGCCGCCCGCGAGCATCTCCCGCGCATACTGATGGATGACTGCCTGATGAGGCGGCACGTAAACTCCGCCGTAGCGCTTTGCACAGGTGAGTCCAAACACGTGATCGTCCTCATTGATCGTCCCGCCCACTGCACAGAGCGAGTTGTGGCAGTTGGTCAGCACATACGGCACGGGAAACTTCGTCAGCCCCGATGCGCGCGCTGTCTGTATGATGCCCACGAAGGTGATATCATGCGACGTCAGTTTATCGAATTTGATCCTGAGCTTGTCCATATTGTCAGAAGTGTTGTGCTCTCTTAGAATGCCATAGGCGATTGTCTCCCTGGACGCCTCCGCTTTGTCCACTTCCCTGCCTGTCTTTGCCCTGATGGCAGCTGCCGCTTCCGCATTGTCCGCGACCAGCTCCGTGCCGTTTACAAGATAAACCCCTGTCTCCAGTAATTGAATCATTTTGTACACCAATCCTTTCTATAATAATATGTAAGTATAATGATCTTCTAAAACCGCGAAACCATGACAGGCAGAGTTCAATATTCCTGCCTGCACGTTCCATCATTAAATATACTATACCTGCCCGCTTTTATGCAATGGTTAATTTGTTTTTAGTCAGTTCCACCATCTCGTCAGCCAGAACAGCTGCCTCCGCCCTGTCATGCGTGACGAAAACTACCGTCTTTCCGGCAGTTTTTTCTTTCACATATGCCATCACCTGCCCTTTGAGCGCCTCGTCCAGCCCCTTGAACGGCTCGTCGAGAAAGAGCACGTCGTACTCCGCAAGCAGCGCCCGCAGAATGCTCACCCGCCTGCGCATGCCGCCCGAAAGTTCGGAAACCGGCTGATCCCTGCTGCCGGACAGCCCAAGCCTGTCCATCCCCTCAAGGATTACAGGCAGACCTGTGAGCGGGGGCAGGACAAGTCTGATATTGTCCGCCGCCGTCATGTACTCACACAACCGCTCCTCCTGAAAGACGGCGCTGAACCGTTTTCCCTCCGATCCGGCCACCCTTCCGCCGTCCGCGGCTTCCAGCCCCATGAGGATCCGCAGCAGTGTCGTCTTTCCGGCGCCGGAGGGCGCCATGATGCAGGTGGTCACTCCGCTTTTGATCGTCAGGTTCAAGCCGTCAAACACTTTTTTACCGCCAAACGACTTTGATAAATTTCTGATATGGATATCTCCCATCTCCCACACCTCTGCGCAAATGTGCCAAGTTTCTTTCTGAATGAAATGGGGCGACAGTTTTATTCCGGATCACCGATCTCCTCATTTCCAAGATATTTCACATATTCTTTTCCCTCATAAAAATCCATGATCGGACGGCGGAGCTTTGACGGGAACAACGGCAGTCTGTTCAATACAGACAGATCCAGCCAGTCATATCCAATCTGGTTCGTATCCTTATGAAGGGTTGCATCGGGGTCATTTCCCAGATAATCACACAAAAATACCAGATCGATCCTGTGAAAGCGCTCGCCGTGAACCCCCTCTATGACAAAGAGCAGATCTTTGCATTGAACCTCTATACCTGTCTCTTCCCGGACTTCCCGTTCAACCGTCTGGGGAAGCACTTCCTCACAGTCCTGGCCTCCGCCGGGTAAAATGTACCATTCCTCCCCGCCGTCATTCAGCTTGATCGCAAGCAATTTGCCATCTCGTATAATGACCGCTTTCGCAGAAGTCCGTATCTGCCTTGGGCAGACGGACTCTTTAACGCGCTCCGGTTCCGCGATCTCCCACAACTCCACATCCTGCTCATAGTGACGCTCGGGGAACATCGCGCGATAGATGCCGTCCACGTCCCCGATCGACGCGGCGGCATCGGTGTCGCCGCGGTAATCATACAGCAGAACGCTGTAGGTCACGCCAAACAGCCTTGATCCAAGAGGCGTGTGCAGACACCCGTTCTGCTCATAAAATGAGATCCGCTTCTCCCGGATCCGGCGCTCCTTCGCATCCGCCGCATAGGCTATATCCTCTGATTCGATGAAAAATCCCCTGAGCGCGGGATATCTCTCGGCAAGCGTGTCCCCGATCAGATCAAAGAACACATGCCCGACACCCGTTCCGCGGTATTCCCGAATCACAGCCAGATAATCCAGAAGGCCATACCGCAGCCCGTCCGGAATGATAAAGGTCGCGTACCCCCGCAGTTCCTCACCCTCATAGATGCCATAGGCACAGCTCAGCCCCGTCCGGATCATATATAAAATGCGTTCCAATGGTTTGAGCTCATCCTGCGGAAAGTCGATCACCATGTACTGATCATAGATCTCTGTCAGATGCTCTGCCGAAAGTTCTTTCAATTCCATTTCTATCCATCCTTTTTATCCCGTCTTTTTATTCAGTCTTTTTATTTCAGCCGAACTCTTTCTCCAGCCGTTTCAGATATCCGCTTCCTGCCGAATCTCTCCGCCACAGCTTTGTCTTCCCGCGTGCATCGCGCTGCACCTCTTTCCTGT
>VSNO01000001.1 GCA_009774375.1 Lachnospiraceae bacterium | reverse complement strand
ATCCAAGTATATCGTTTCAGATAACTGACCTATTTCCGTATATGGCAATATCCATTCCGGTATCATAGATAAAGTATTATTCTCTACCGCACTGTCTTCTAGAAACGAGCTGTCTTCTTCTATTTTTGTTTGTTCTTCCGATTCCTTGTCAGCTTCTTTGTACTGCTCATTTGAAAATCCGCATCCACCTAGTAACATTATGATACTTAACAGAACAACCAGTCTTTTTTTCATGTTTCTCCTTTAAAAACCACTACTCCATAGACCTGTCATCTATGAAGTAGTAGTCAAAAAAATTAATTCATTATTTCCATTTCTCCGCTTATGCAGTTAACCCCATAAACAGAAGCATCTTCCATACTGAAAACCCATGTCGGTTCATAGTATCCTGTTGATTCATTCAATACAAAAGCCAGTTTCGTATTTGATACAACATCTGAATCGCTACTTCTTGTTACATCAGCAAATGAGGCAACATTTTGAATTACCTGATTATACGCAGTATTATAATCCACAACGGCAGATCTCTGCATCATATCAACCTTTTCCATTTCATTCCAATTTCCTGCTAAGTAAACAGTTGAAGAATCATCAATTATGCCTGTCATATAATCTCCCATAATCTCCAACCCATCATATGTATTTTTAAAAGATATATCATATGCTACAGTTACTTCCTTCTCATTTCCACCATCAAGATTAACCTCTGCCATTACAATAGGTGTAACAGATTCCATCGCAGTATCCATGTTAATTTCTGAATAATTGGTAATTGCGTTATTTAATTGCTCCTTACAACGCTCCGCCGCTTCTGCTTCTGTTATATTTAATTGCTGATCACCAATCTCTGCCCCTACCATCATCAGATTGTTTTCATCTCTCAGAACCGTCATATTCATATTATCTGTTACATTAAGCTGAATTGGTGTTGCTCTTAATACATATGTCGGTATTTCTATATTAGCTAGCTCTGCAGATTCTCTCAAACCGTATGCTTGTTCTGTTCCATTAGGATTCGCTGACGAAAATCTTAAAATCTTTGTTGATGACGAACCGGGTCTTGTATATGTACTCCCCGGAAATCCCGGAAACCTCGAATATTGTACATTTCCGCTATGTGTTAATACACAATATACATTTGTACTATAACCTTGATCGCTAAAATGTTTATTTGCAAGGATCCATGAGGATTTCACAGACTCCCCTGTTTTGGCGTATTTAATAAATTGATCGGCCACTTGTGCATCAATTGATGCAGGTGCACCCTCATGGTATCCGCAAATTACACGCACTGCCTTATTTCCAATCATAGCGTTTGCATAACGGCTTCTAGGGTTTTTATTGGAACCATCTAACTGATTACACGCCGCCAAAAACACAAATTCCAATTCACCTCCTGCCCATGAGAAAGGTTGACTGAAAATATCAATCTCTACATTATTACTTGCTCCCGACACCACTCCAGTATTGTATCCGTGACTTGACCAATATTTTATGGTATGATTTTTACTCCAAAAATCACTTGCTGTAACTTTTGAGGGATTTTTATATTCTGTTGTATATCCAGAGTCATATCCTTTGATCCCATCTACAAAAACTTCTGCATCACAAGTATACTTGTCATAATCATTGCTAATATTTTCTTCTTCATATTGTTTGTCCTTTCTACTCGTTTTAATAACTCCTGCTTGCCGAAGTCGCTGTCTTGGTTTCTCCATTTGCGCTACAAGTCATTGTAACACGATATGTTCCTCTGACCACCTGATAAATTTCAGCAATCGTTATGCTTCTGGTACTACTGGATTCTTCCCACGATTTTACATCTACCCATTGCCCTGATTCGCTTTTTTGCAACGTGACTTTTACATAGGTACTTGTGACACCTGATTTGCCTCTTATCGTACCAGTCACGGTTGCTACACCATCGCTAGAAATGGAAAGTTCTGTGCTATACGAATAGATATAAGTCATTCTTGGTTCCACCATTTGTATGTCTGCTTCCTTTGCAGAAACTTTCATCGGTGAAATAGTTCCACAAATCAGCATACACATACAAATAGCCAGTGTGTTGCATATTCTGTTTATTCTTTTCATGTGCAATTTCCTCCTTCCTACTAACAATAACGAATGCAATCCCTGTATTAACAATAACGAATGCAATCCCTGTATTTGTTACATAAATCGAAAATTTTTTTGTTTTTTTGTCAAAAATTTAATCTTTCTCTATACTCTCAATGATGCAACATATCTCCTCTATTGAAAGATTATCGGCTGTCAGTAAATATGCATATTCATCATTTTCGTAATATACTCCTGCATAACCATCTGAATACAAAGAAATAATAGCAGCTTTACCGTTGATCTCTTTTGCAATCTGGCTGTCATATTCAGAATCTACAACCAGGGTCCCTCCATCAGTCACCATCACCTGATCCCATGTTATCATCTCACCCAGGGAATTTTCGTACATCACGCTAAGCTGATGGTCAGTTACAGTTCTTTCGATTTCCTTATATCCCTGTGGTATATATTGGGGCTCATTAATATGAAAATCTTCTGTTTCTATATCTGTAAAATAGCTATATAGAATAGAATCCTCCCAAATAGTCTTTACAGTCTCAAAAAACTTAATTCTGTATGCCTGAACACTCATTGACAACAGAAATAGCAAACTGATTGCACAGACCGTGAAAAGAGCTGCTTTCTTAGATTGTCTGACAAATATGCCTATCCAGGGACGAGCTTCTCTTCTTATTTGCTTTTTCATCCTGCGCTTAAATTTATCTGAAAACTCGTATTCATAATCGGTTCCCTTTTCCAGTTCCTGTATAATCGCCTCATCGACAATCGGCATATATTTATACAGCCATTCATCAGTCACATGAATATGTTCCATTCCCATTATCCTTCTTTTCCTAATGCTTCTTCAATGAGTACCTTGCCCCTGGCAATTCGTTGTCTGACTGTCCCTTCCTGAATACCACACAATTTTGCTATTTCGCTGTTTTCTAAATTTGCCGAATATTTCAGCAAAAAAATATCCCTGTATTTCACAGGCAGGTTCTTCAGCACATCCAAAACGCTATTCTCCACATCTGTCTCTGTATAGGACAATTGCGCATCCTCATCTAGTTCATCTATATATATTTCCTTCTGCATTTGTACACGCCTCTTTCTGTATATATCGATAGCTGCATTCTTTGTAATAGTAATCAGATACCTTTTTGTCGCCACGCTGTCCGTTTCATTTACTTTACCCATATTTTTAGCCAGATGCATAAATGCATCCTGTACTGCGTCCTCTGCCAAAAAGCAATCACGTAATATATCTGTGGCAACTTTCTGCATCAGATATCTATATTTCTCGTATAGGATGACAAATTTCCTTTTCTCCGCTGGTGTATCTATCATCATCAGGAATATCATGTGTTTCCCTCGCTAGTGTTCTTCTTTTGCTTACTCATTAATTATAACGAAATATCTAAAGTGTTTGTTACATTTTATCATTAAAAATGTAAAAGAAAAATTTTATTTTTTCACAACCAAAATGACAAGATCCGTACTTAGTATAGTGTAGGCTGTTTATCAGCAAAATAACGAGGAGGTGAATCCATACAATGGATGACGAGACGATTGTAAGCCTTTACTGGGCAAGAGATGAACGTGCGATTGCAGAAACATCTTCAAAATATGGCAGGCTTTGTAATCATATCGCAAACAACATTCTCTCAAACTACCAGGACCGGGAAGAATGTATCAACGATACTTACCTTGCAGTCTGGAACGCAATCCCGGATAAGCACCCAAACAGATTTTCCGTATTTTTGAGCAGGATTGTCAGAAATCTGGCTTTGAAGAAATACGAATATATTTCTGCTGCAAAAAGAAATCCGGCTGTTGTTACATCATTAGAGGAATTAGGCGACTGCGTATCTGGGACAGACAGCATAGAATCAGAAATCGAAAAAAAACATATTAAAAGTACGATTGATACGTTTCTCTGGCGGTTAGAGGAAGAAAAACGAACTGTATTTATACGGCGGTACTGGTATTTTGATTCCATCGATACGATCTGTAAATACACAGGCTTCAGTCAGAGCAAGGTAAAATCCATGCTGTACGAAATGCGCCGCAGGTTAAAAAAATATTTAGAAAGTGAGGGAATCGAAGTATGAACAAAAAACAGCTTTCCGAACATATTGGGGACATTGATGACAGGCTTGTTGAACAGGCAGAGAAAATACCAAATTACAGACAGCTGCATCACCGTCAGACAATCAGACGTTTCCTTACTGCCGCCGCAGCTTTTGTGCTTATGGCGTGCAGCTTTAGTGCAGGCGCGTTTGCCTTTGCCCGTGAAACAGTGGTTGAAGTGCCCGTAGAACAGGCGACGATAAAGTTGGAGGAAATCAATCTTATGCTGATCCTGCCCGACGATTGGAAGGGAAAATATTCTGTAGAAACAAATGGTCAGAATTATATTGTTTATCACACACAGGTCAGAGAAGATGTCAGTGCAGGAATCGACGCATTTGACGGCGGTGTTCTGTTTTATATCGTCTGCTATGAGGAATCCATGACACCGGAACAATTCATAGAAAAGGGATATGATTTTGTCCCGTACCGTTATCTGTTTTCTACCAGTGACAGAACCTATATTCTCTGCTATCCAAGTGACGTACAGTGGAATCCCGAAAATTCAGAACAGGAAACGGAATATCTGGGAATGGAGGGAGAAATAAAAGATATTAAGTTTGTGGTTGACAATATCCTTGCGGACTGAATTTTGTTTATGGCCATATGGCTTTCAAGATACTGCAGTCCCGGTTGAAAGATACCTGATGTTCAGCACTCCCATTCCATTTCCCTATATGGCGGAGAACATTTGAAAGGAGTATGAAAAATGTATGGAAAAACTGATTTGCCCATGATATAATAGCTAAACAATATGAAACTGTTCAACACTTTTATTTGACTTCGGTCGAAAACTGCCAGGAGGCATTGCACCATGTACAATCTGTTTGAACCGGGGGATCTGCTGAACTCCCCCTACGAAGCTTTCCTGTTTGACACGGCAAAGAACGCTTTTCCAGTGCGCTCTCACTGGCATCACTATATGGAGCTCATTCTGATGGTCGAGGGCACCGCCCTGATCGAGAGCGACGAGAACCAGTACCTGCTGCATACCGGCGACATGGCGGCCCTGCCGCCCAAGACCATCCATGCAGTATACAACATGCCCGGCATGCAGGATCATCTGTTATATTACGTGATCAAATTTGACTTAAACCGGTTCCGCGAAAATATCGGCTATGTGCCCCAGCTCAAAAGCGCCGTTCTGCAGGCGATGGAAGATCCGGAGGTTCCCTTCTTCTTCTCGTCGCAGGAGCTTTCGGGTTTTCCTGTGATGGAATTTTTCGACGGCTGCGCGCGGGAAGCACAGAACAAGTATTATGGCCACTACATGGTCATGTACTCCTACCTCAACTGTATCCTGGTAAACATACTGCGCGTCTGGCGGACGCACGGCTTTACGCCGTCCTACGAGGTCTCCCCCCCGTCGGGCAGCTCCATCGAGACCATCACCGAGTACATTGACGCCCACTCCGACCAGCCGCTGAAAGTCGAGCAGCTCGCCATGCGCTGCAACATGAGCTACTCCTTCTTCGCCAAGCAGTTCCGCCAGATCTATGGGCGCTCCTGCAAGGAGTACATCGAGTATATCCGCGTGATCAAGACGGAGGACATGCTGCTCTTCACTGATTATGACATGACCTACATCAGCCAGGCGGCAGGTTTTGCCGACTGCAGCCACATGATCAAGACCTTCCGCAAATACAAAAATATCACGCCGAAGCAGTTCCGCATGCAGAGCACCAAAAATCCGCGCAATTCCGCGGCTCACCCATAATGGCAGGCACACGCCTGCCATTATGGCATATCATCCGCGGCAGCGCCCCAAAGCTCATCCCTGCAGCAGATCCATCAGTTCCTCCTTACTCATGCTCCCGAGCTGTCCGAGCTCCCCGTTCATGACCTGCTCTGCGAGGTCGCGCTTCGTCTCCTGCAGTTTCAGGATCTTCTCCTCGACGCTGTGCCTTGCAATCAGCCTGTACACTGTCACTTTCTTTGTCTGGCCTATGCGGTGCGCCCTGTCAGTCGCCTGATTCTGTGCGGCGATATTCCACCAGGGATCGTAGTGGATGACGACATCCGCCCCAGTCAGGTTCAGACCGACGCCGCCCGCCTTCAGCGAGATCAGGAATACCGGGACATCATCCTCATTAAATGCTTTCACAAGCTGCAGACGTTTTTCCTTGGATGTTTCCCCTGTGATCACATAGTACGCGATCTCCTGCTCATCAAGGCGTTTTCTGATCAGCTCGAGCATCGATGTGAACTGGGAGAACAGCAGCATCTTATGTCCGCCGTCCATCGCACTCTGCACCAGTTCCACACAGGAGTCGAGCTTTGCAGACTCTCCCTTGTAATTGTCAAAGCACAGGTTTGGATCGCAGCAGATCTGCCGCAGCCTTGTCAGCTCGGCAAACACCTTCATCTTGTTCCTGTTAAAATCTTCATCATCCTGCTTTGCCAGCATTTCCTGCATATGCACTACCTGCGCATCATAAGCTGTCTGCTGCGCCTTGTCAAATTTGACATAACGCACTTCCTCGAGCTTGTCCGGAAGGTCTTTTAAGACATCGGATTTCAGGCGGCGCATGATAAAAGGACCTACCATCCGCTGCAGCCTCGCCATGGCGTTCTTGTCGTCATACTTGGCGATCGGCGTCTCGATATCGCGCTTGAAGACTTCGTAACTGTACAGGAATCCCGGCATCAGATAATCAAAGATACTCCACAGTTCGCTCAGCCGGTTCTCGATCGGCGTGCCCGTCAGCGCGATCCGCATCCTGCTGTCGATCACCTTTACTGCCTTTGCCGCCGCCGTCGTATGATTCTTGATATACTGCGCCTCATCGATGATCTCATAGGTAAACTTCTTGTCCTCATAATACGAGATATCCCGCCGGAGCAGATCGTAGGATGTAATACTCACGTCATATTCCGCATACTCCTCGATCTTTTTCTGGCGCTCCTGCTGGTCGCCTGTGATGAGCTGGACCTTCAGACCTGCTCCAAAGCGCTCTAACTCCTCGCCCCAGTTGAACACCAGCGAAGCGGGTGAGACGACAAGCGAAGTCACGCCCTTCTTTTTCTCCGACAGCAAGAAGGAGATCGCCTGGATCGTCTTGCCAAGTCCCATGTCATCCGCAAGGATTCCGCCAAACTGGCAGGACTGCAGGGTCTTGAGCCACTTGAAACCATTCTTCTGATAGCTTCGCATGACGCGCTTTAAGCCTGCGGGCACCTCGTAGTCCGCATCGCTGATCGTCTTAAAATTCTTGACCATCTCGCGGAACGTATGATCCCTGTTTGTGTACAGCCCCTCCTTCTCCTCGAGCAGCTTGTCCAGATAGAGCGTGCGGTAGACCGGCAGGTGGATCCTGCCCTTGATGAACTCTTTAGGCGGCAGATGCATCGTATCCATCAGTTCCCTGAGCATCTGCAGATTTTCGTCCTCCAGATTGACAAAATCGCCGTTTTTCAGCCTGTAATATTTCTTGTGCAGCTTGTAGCCTTTCAGCACGTCGAGCAGCTCCTCCCTGCTGATGTTCTCCGTGTCGATCTCCAGATCGAGCAGGCCGCTCGACACCGACACGCCGACAGACATGCTCATCTTCCGCACGATGTTCAGACTCTTGAACGCGTTCGTGCAGCGCACCTCCCCAAGCTCGGCCAGCCGCTCCACACCGCTGTTGAGCACCTCATAGATGCTGTCCTCCTCACAGTTGCAGCAGAACAGATCGCGCTCTTTATCGGCATATGGGAAGATCTGTTTTGTGAGAAGGAAGATCTCACGCTCACGCCCTTCCAGACGAAAGCTCTCATAATAGGTCGTGATCGGATCTGACAGCACGGACTCGATCACGGAACACTCTTTTTCTCCGTACCGGGCTGTCACGCGGCAGGTGATATCGCCATTCACAGAATCGAGATAAAAGATGAACACCACCTCCGGCGGCAGATGCCTGTGGATCTCCTCGCTGTCCTCCTCCATGACCGTAAAGACCTCCTCGAGCTGCGGCAGCATGGAATAATAGAAATCCGTGAGCTTGGAACGCCCGATCTGGAACTGGATCTGCCCTCTGTTTGCTTTGTCGAGCAGGGGACGTATCTTATTTATGATGGCAATGTCCGTCCTGTACAGGATTCCATCTTTGATATAGCAGGCATTCGCTGCTCCAATATAGAATTCCGGCATGTTGCAGGAGACATCGACGCCATGAAATTCTTTCTTCCTGCCAAGACTGCTCTTTCGTATCTGCATCGTGAGCTTCGGCATGCCTTCCCTGCAGGTGAGCTGTGCCTTTTCCTTCTTCACGCTGGATTTATCCTCGTAATCGATGGCATCGTCACCCAATATTTCACAGAACTGGTCAAGCCGCCATCCATACAGCTCAAAATCAGGACATTTTCTTTTCTTTTCATAATAGTAATAGCGCATCTCACTGATGCGGTTGATCAGATCCTCCTCCTCCTGGATGACCTTGCTCAGAAATTCATGCCACTGTCTTGCGCGGGGACTGAAATTGTTGATATTCTGGTTCAGCTTTGTGCTCGTACCATACTGCACGGTCTCGGAATTCCTCACCTGCTCACAGAACTCGATCAGATCCTTGACTACAAAAAGCTTCCCCACTCCGATCCTGAACGAGAGGCGCAGCCCATCGCCGTATCGTATGAGCCG
Source organism: Lachnospiraceae bacterium (assembly GCA_009774375.1). Taxonomy (GTDB): domain Bacteria; phylum Bacillota; class Clostridia; order Lachnospirales; family Lachnospiraceae; genus COE1. Next base: position 69,665 of record VSNO01000001.1, on the reverse strand, counting down.
CGGCGCAAGGTTCAGAACCTCCTCCTGCATGGCCGCACTCGCCACGATCTGGTTCGTGTGACTGCGCTGGAAATCAGCGAGCAGCATCGCGCCCCGCTTGTCCGTCGCATCACCCACTTCCTTCTGCTGCATGTACGCCTGCGTATACGCGAGCACCGCTGCGACAAACGCACAATTGCTGTTCTGTCTGGAATACCAGCCATAGCCATAGGACCGGCTGCACTGCGGACAGCCACAGTCCGTCCTGAGCATCGTCTCTCTGTTGAAGATCACACTGATGCGGAACTGATGCTTGCGGTAATCCGCCACCGCACTGACATGGGCGGCCATATCGTCCATCTGATCATAGTATCCGACATCGATGCTTTCCACGCGGACTGTGCCGGCATCCATGTACTGCTGTCCCTTCTCCAGTGCATCTCTCGAAAATTCGAGCTTTTTCCTGATCGCATCGATATCAAAATACTGGTACTGCACTGCCGGTGCCGAAGCCGTTGTGGGCTGCGTCTCCTCCTCGTTCTTTCTCGCGATCGCCGCTTTTACCTTCTCCTGCTTCTTCCTCATTGCTTCCTCTTCCTGCTCCCTTTTTCTTTTTTCGGCTTCTTCGCGGATCTTCTGCTCCTCCTGTCGCTGGCGTGCCGCTTCCTCCTGCTGCCTCTTTTCCGCTTCCGCCCTCCGCGCAGCCTCCTCCTCGCGCGCTCTTTGCTGCGCTTCCTCTGCCTCCGCACGCCTGCGCCTGCGGTCTGCCTTCGCTGCCGCCTTCTGGGCTTTCCGCTCCGCGATCCGCCGCTCTGTCTCCTCTTTCTCTGCCTGCCTGGCAGCCTCCTCCGCGGCAATGCGCTCTGCCTCGAGCTGCGCCTTCGACTTCCCGCCGCGCTTCTTGGGTGCAGGTGCTTCCTCCGGATCCTGTCCTATTGCCGTGTCCCACAGCTTCTGCAAATCATCGATACCGGCCTGCGCCTTCTTTGTCCCGCCAGATGCTTTTGCCACTGTATTCTTGCGGGGTGCTACTGTCTCCTGCTCCGGAGCGGTGTTCTCTTTCGCCCCTGCACGACCGGTCTCTTCGATCTTATACAGCGCTGCAGCCATATGCTCACATTTCCTGCCGCTCCTCGCCTTGGGACACTTGCATTTCATGATATAAGGCACCCCGTCTCTCAGCGTGATCGAGACTTCCGTCCTACCCATCGACATTACCGCCGCGTCTATGTGTGTGTCGTCCCTTTTCTCGATCGTAACTCTGCTGCTGTCGATCGCCCTCGCCCTTGCCAGCGCCACACTGTCAAATAATTTTTCCCAACTGTACATGTTCTTTCCTGCTTCTCTTATCCTTTGTCGCTCTTTTTGTACTGAGCATCCGTATCGATACAAAATAACGATCACTTTTTCCTTTAATATCATACCATCATATCCCCGAAAAGTCGAGGACAATTAAACTTTATATAACAGACAGTGTCCATGAAACGATCGAGCAAAGTGTCCGTGTGCAATCAAGCAGAGAAGAGCCATATTCCCCCTGCCCGCGCGCCGGGCGTCCGTCAGCGCATGCTGACATTTTCCTCTGGACGCCCGTGTGCATAAAAGTAAAAGAAGCACCTGATCCCCAGTGCCTCTTTTGCAAAATATATGCCTGCGACTTTTATCTGATCTGTCTACGAGATCTCCGGAAACAGCTCCTTCACTGCCGGATAGATCCGCGCAAATCTGCGGTAGCGCTCCTCATAGCGCGCTGCGAGCTCAGGGTCGGGTTCTACGCTGTCGACCACCTTGACGAGCTTTGCCGCTGCCTCCTCCACGGAAGCATACTCACCGCATGCGACCGCTGCGAGGATCGCTCCGCCGTATCCCGGCCCTTCCTCGCTCTCGATGATGTCGAGCCGGATGTTCAGCACATTGGCAAAGATCTTCCTCCAGAGCGGACTCTTCGCGCCGCCGCCGCAGATCTTGGACGACCGGATATCGACGCCAAGGCTCTTTGCCACCTCGAAGGAATCGCGGATCGCAAACGCAACGCCCTCGAGCACTGCCTGATACAGGTCGGCCCTGGTCGAGTCCATCGTCATCCCGATGAAGGTACCGCGCGCGTTCGCGTCATTGTGCGGGGAGCGCTCGCCCATCAGATATGGCAGGAAATAGACATGGTTGTTGCCGAGCCTGTCGTCCGTGATCGCCGCCTGTTCTTTGCCAAACTCTGTGGTCTGCAGGATCTCCTCCATCCACCACTTGTTGCAGGAAGCCGCGCTCAGCATACAGCCCATCAGATGGTACCTGCCGTCCGCATGCGCAAAGGAGTGGAGCGCGTTATTTTTGTCGACGCCGAAGTTCCTGCTGGATATGAAGATCGTGCCGCTTGTTCCAAGCGAAATGTTGCACATCCCGTCACCGACCGTGCCCGTTCCGATCGCCGCCGCCGCATTGTCGCCCGCGCCTGCCGCCACCTTCACCTGCTCAGAGAGTCCAAGCTCCGCCGCGACCTCCGGCTTCAATGTGCCGACAACATCATAGCTCTCGTAGATCTTTGCAAGCTGTGCCTCACTCACACCGCAGATCTCCATCATCTCGCGCGACCAGCACTTGTGCTCCACATCGAACAGGAGCATGCCCGACGCGTCGGACACATCCGTGCAGAAGCTTCCTGTGAGCATGTACGCGATGTAATCCTTCGGCAGCATGATCTTGCTGATCTTCGCGAAGTTCTCCGGCTCCTTATTTTTTACCCACAGGATTTTTGGCGCCGTAAATCCCGTAAACGCGATATTTGCCGTATACTTTGACAGCCTGTCCTTCCCGATCTCATTGTTGAGGTAATCCGTCTCCTCCTGTGTCCTGCCGTCATTCCACAGGATCGCGGGACGGATCACATTGTCGTCCTTGTCCAGGATCACGAGCCCGTGCATCTGGCCGCCAAAGCTGATACCCGCCACTTGTGACCTGTCACAGTCCTTTATCAGCTCCTTTAATCCTTCCTTCACCGCGCTCCACCAGTCCTCAGGATCCTGCTCACTCCATCCCGGGTTCGGGAAATACAGCGGATACTCCCTGGAGACGATATTTGCGATCTTCCCTGTTCCTTCCATCAAAAGAAGCTTTACCGCCGAGGTTCCCAGATCTACACCTACATAGTACATAAAAATACCTCCATTCGTTATTTGCCGTTCGCTGTGACCGATGCACACGGCCGTCAAAGAACCCTGCCCATGTGTATCCATAATGTGCTCGAGCACGCCTGCCTGCAAAAAAGAAACCGCCCTGTGGCACTGCGCCGCTTTTGCCTGCACCGATGTGCCACATAGCGATATCTTTTCCCTATGAGATATAGTATACAGTTTTCTTAGATATTTTTCATGGTATAAACTATACTAAATTTACCCTCAAAATTTGTCATTATTCACGTGAAACTCACCTGATCAATCCCTCGATCTCCTCTATGGACGGCATCACACGCAGCGCGCCTTTTCTCGTCGTGATGATCGACGCGGCTGCATTGGCGAACGTGAGCATCTCTGTGAGCTTCTGCGCGTCAAAGCCGTCGATCCCGTACTTCAGCACGTGATGCAGGCAGCAGCCGCCGAACGTGTCACCCGCCCCCGTTGTCTCGATCGTATTTTCCTGCAGGAAAGGCTTTACCTCGACACGGAGATCTCCGTAGTACGCCCTGCTCCCCTCCTTTCCCATGGAAAGCAGAATGAGCGGGATCTGGTACTGCCCGCGGAGCTTCTCGATCCCGGCATCAAAATCCTCCTCACCGGTGAACCACTGGATCTCGTTGTCAGATATTTTCAGGACATCGCAGTGCCCCAGGCCATAGCTGACCTGCTCGCGCGCATCCTCGAGCGATTTCCAGAGAGGCGGCCGCAGGTTCGGGTCAAACGAGAGGACTGCGCCGGACTCCCTTGCGATATTGACAGCTTTTCTGGTCGCTGCGCGGACTCCCTCATGTGTCATGGACAGCGTGCCAAAATGAAAGATCCTGGAATCGCGTATCTGTTCTGCCGGGATCTCCGTCTCTGTCAGCATCATATCCGCTCCCGGATCGCGGTAAAACGAAAAATCCCTGTCCCCGCCAGGATATGTGTGGACCAGGGCCAGCGTCGTGTGTACCGCCTCGTCCATGTAAAGGCTGCCCGCATCAATGCCGGCCTCGGTCACTGCGCTTTTCAGCTGTTCCCCAAAAAAATCCTTCCCGACCTTACCGATGAAGGAGGTCTTATGCCCCAGCTTTGCGAGCATCGCCAGCACATTGCAGGGCGCGCCGCCCGGATTGGCCTCAAACAGCGGATTGCCCTGTCCGCTCACGCCATTTTCAGTAAAATCGATCAGCAGTTCACCCAGTGCCGTCACATCGTAATTCTTCATATTTTTACCATTCCTTTCATCCCGTTATTTCTTTTTTAAATAATAAAATCCATACGCCGGTATCTGAATCTCATTCATCCTGTATTTAAATTTCTTTCCTGAGATCATATCCACATAATCCTCATCGTCCTCCTGGATCCGCACAGTCTTGTCGTATTCGCTGAAATTGAACAGTCCGATGACCTTGTCGCCGTCAAAATACCTGCCGATGCAGAGCACTGCCGTATCCCCAGTGTCCATAGTCCACATGTCCGCATTTGACACGAACGCTTTCTCTGCTTTGCGGATCTGTTCCAGCTGCCCCAGCTGTGCAAACACCCTGCCCTCCACGGTGTCCGGGTCGGAGATATTCCCCGCCAGCGTCCAGTTCATCGCACCGCGGTGAATATATCTGGAATCAGCCGCCTTGTTCGGATCCTCCTTGTACGTGTAGTCATTGACCTGCGCGATCTCGTCGCCGCTGTACAGCACCGGGATCCCCGACTGCATGAACATGTACGCATGGAGCATCACATCCATCCGGATCGCACGCGCCATCCCGGCCTCGTCCTGCTCAAATCCCGCCTTCTCGATACCGCACATCGAGGCGGTCGTTCCGCAGAATCTCGCGTCTCCCGTGACCGGATCCGCATTGTAGAGCTCTCCCCGGCTGTTGCTCTCGCCGTCATATCCCTGGAAATAGTCATTCAGGTACTTTTTGTGCGGGCGTTCCCTGATACCGTCCTCCCGCAATGTATTGTAATCGAGCCCCCAGCCGATATCGTCATGACAGCGCAGATAGTTCAGAAAGATGTACTCTTTCGGGAGTGCGCTCACGATGTCAAGCTGTCTTTTGAGAAGTCTCGTATCCCTCGTCGCCACGGTATGCCATGTTGTCGCCATTGTCGTCACGTTGTAAAGCATGTGGCACTCCGGCTTCTCCACCGTGCCAAAATAGGGCACCACCTTCTCCGGCTCCATGACCACCTCGCCCAGCAGGAGCACTCCCGGGCAGACGATCTCGCTGATCATGCGCATCATGCGCACGATCGTGTGCACCTGTGGCAGGTTGCGGCACTGTGTATTCAGTTCCTTCCATATGTATGGCACCGCATCGATGCGGATAATGTCGATCCCCCTGTTTGCCAGATACAGGAAATTGTACATCATCTCATTAAAAACGCGTGGATTCTTGTAATTCAGATCCCACTGATAGGGATAAAAGGACGTCATGACGAAATGCTCCACCTCGGGAAGCCATGTAAAATTGCCGGGAGCCGTCGTCGGGAACACCTGTGGTACGGTCTTCTCATACAGGGATGGAATATACGAATTGTCAAAGAAGAAATAGCGGCTCATATATTCTCCCTCGCCTTTGCGCGCCCTCTGCGCCCACTCATGATCCTCCGATGTATGGTTCATGACAAAATCCATGCATACATTGATCCCCTTCTTGTGACACGCCTCTGTCAGGCTCTCGAGATCCTCCATGGTGCCCAGCCGCTCCTGCACTTTTCTGAAATCGGACACCGCATATCCGCCGTCCGAACGCCCCTCGGGCGTATCCAGGAACGGCATCAGATGGATGTAATTGACATTGCACTGTTCGATATAGTCCAGCCTGGACTCCACGCCTTTGATATTTCCCGCAAAATTGTCAATGTACAGCATCATTCCCAGCAGGTCATTGTGCTTATACCAGTCTTTGTCCGCCTCGCGCTTTGAATCTGCCGCTTTCAGCCCTTTGCTGCGCTCCCTGTAAAACCGCTGCATGTTGTCACACAGCTCTGCAAACATATCGCCGTTGTCATACAGCTCCATATAGAGCCAGCGCAGCTCGTCATGATGCTGCTCATACCGCCTTGTATAATCCCCCTGTTTTGCCATAAAACCACCTTCCTGTTTTTTGAATGAAATATTATTTGTTTTCGCCCTGTTCTGATATATTGATAGTAACATTCCTTTTTCGATATATCAATCGTTTAACATATTTTCAGCATAATATCCCATTTTCCATTTGATTCCTGCCCGATTTTCACTTCTTTTTTGTTGAAAATAACTATAACGCCTTCATTGGCGGGCAAAAATATTATATCAAACCTTTGACATATATCTCATGAGATGACTGCTCACGGCGGTCCTTATGTCGTCTCCCGCTCTACCAGGTATACCGGGAGCACGGTCCGCTTAGGCACCACTTTCCCGCTGACGGCGTCGTGAAGCAGATTGACCGCTATTTCCGCCATCTCCATGACCGGCTGGTGGATGGTCGTCAGCTGGGGCGTCGTCAGCGCCGCAATATTGACATCGTCAAAACCGATGATCTTCATCCTTGAAGGCACTGGCATGCCGAGCCTGCGGCAGACCTGCAGAGCCTGGGCGGCGATCACATCGCTGTTCACAAAGAGCCCGTCCGTCTCCGGGTGCTCCAGCAGCGCTGTCTCAATGATCGTATCGTAATCCATGTCATGGTACTGTGTCTTCTCCGTAAACACCTCGCTGAAGGCGATCCCCCTCTTTTCACAGACCTCACAGAACCCCTCTGTCCGCTGGTCTGCCGGCATGGAGACGCTGTCGATGTTTCCCACGTGGAGCAGGTGCCTGCATCCACACGAGATCAGCCTTTCAGCCGCCAGCGCGCCCCCCTGCCTGTTGTCGCACTCCACCGCGGCCGTGCCGTTGTCGAGAAAACGTTCCATCGTGATCACCGGGACATGAATCCCCTCAAACTCCGCAACAGACACAGTCCCGCTGCACAGGATGATCCCTGCCACCCGGTTTCCTGTACAGATATCGATGTACTCCTTTTCTTTTTCCTCTATGCTCTGCGAGTTGCACAGCAGGATCCGGTACCCTTTTTTGTATGCCTGGTTCTCTATGTTGCTGATCATCTCCGCAAAATACGGATGTCTGATATGCGGCACGATCAGCCCGATCGTATTCGTGCCCTTTCCCTGCAGGGAGCGCGCCAGTTCATTTGGACGGTAATTGAGTTTTTTCATCGCGCTGTATACTTTTTCCCGCGCGTCATCGCTGATGTATCCCCGGTTATTCAGCACCCTTGACACGGTTCCTACCGTCAACCCCGCCTCTTTTGCGACATCTTTTAAAGTTACCATTTCCTTTCCCCACTTCCATCTCACTGAACCCACTCACGACAATCTTTTCACTGCGCTGGCAGAGGGCTGCACAGCGGCAGGCTCCCATTGCTGTCCACTCTGCCCCGGCAGCGGAACCTCCCCGCACATTCTTTCATAATATAACTCATAATATAAAAAATGGAGCTATTCGACCATATGGCTATCGGTTATCTGACAATACAGGCGCGAACCGCGCACGACGCCCTTCCCCTAAGCGGAGCATCGATCCGGATACTCAATGCACAGGGCACAGGCGTCTACGAGCTGACTACAGACGAAAACGGGGAGACCCAGACGATCCCATTAGAGACGCTGGATAAAAGTTTTTCCCTCTCCCCATACTACTCGGGCATTCCCTACACAAACTACAGCGTACTTGCCCGCGCTCCCGGGTTCAATTCACTCTACGTGTCGGACATTCCCATTTACGATGGCGAGCGGGCAGTCCTGCCCCTCTCTGTCATTCCCATGCAGGAGCGGCAGCGAAGCCCTATACAGGCGGAGATCTATGTGGGAGCTCCCGCGGTCTCCCTGACAGGGCCGCGTTCCCAGGAAGGCCCGTCCGGCACACCCTACGTACTGCGGCAGGTTGTCATTCCCGATCCCATCACCGTCCATCTGGGGCCTCCAGGCTCTGCAGCCGCCAATGTACAGGTATCTTTCCCAGACTACGTGAAAAATGTGGCAAGCAGCGAGATCTATCCCACATGGCCGGCAGCCGCCCTGACCGCCAATATTTATGCCATCATCACCTTTGCGCTGAACCGGATCTACACAGAATGGTACCGCAGCCGCAGTTACGGCTTTGACATCACAAACAGTCCCGCCTACGACCAGTATTTTGTATACGGCCGGCCGATCTATGACTCCATCAGCCGGATCGTAGATAATATTTTTGACGAGTACGTCCGGCGGCAAGGCCAGAACGCGCCCTACTTTACCTCCTTCTGCAACGGCACCACCGCCACCTGTTCCGGCCTGTCCCAGTGGGGGACTGTCACGCTGGCGGAGCAGGGACTTGACCCGCTGGATATCCTGCGCTCCTACTATCCCAGAGATATCGAGATCGCGCAGACGGATATCAGGACAGGAGTCCTCTCCTCCTATCCGGGCACTCCTCTCAAGACAGGAAGCACCGGACTCGACGTGCAAACGATCCAGACATGGCTTTCGCGCATCCGCAGAAACTATCCCGCCATTCCTGCGATCACGGACGCGGAGGGACAGTTCCAGGGCAGCACACAGGCCGCAGTGACAAAGTTTCAGAATGTCTTTAATCTGGCGCCTGACGGTATTGTGGGGAAATCTACCTGGTATAAGATCTCGCAGCTTTACACTGCCGTCACCAGACTGTCGGAACTGGACAGTGAAGGAGACACCCTCGGCATCGGAACCGTTCCGCCTTCCTCCGTGCTGCGTCAGGGCTCCCGCGGGCAGGATGTGATCACATTGCAGTATCTGCTCAATATGGCTGCCGAATATTATCCCGGCATTCCGGCTCCGGCGCAGGATGGCATCTTTGGAAGCGGAACACAGCAGGCAGTCACCGCCTTCCAGCGCATCATGCAGCTTGCTCCCGACGGTATCGTGGGTCCCCTGACCTGGCAGGCGCTGTATGACGTGTATCTCGGAGTGGACCAGAATGTACCATCCCCCTCTCCAGGTCCCGACACGGTTCAGTATGTCATCAGACCCGGCGACAGCCTCTGGCTCATTGCCCGGAAATACGGCACCACCGTAGAAGCCATACAGAGGCAGAACAATCTCACAGGAGATCTCATCCGCGTCGGCCAGGTGCTGACGATCCCTGTGTCAGGGACACCGTCATACATAGAATACACTGTCCAGCCCGGTGACTCTCTCTGGAGCATTGCCAGCCAATACGATACGACGGTGGATGCCCTGATGAATCTCAACGGTCTGACCAGTGACCTGCTGATGATCGGTCAGGTGCTCAAAGTACCTGTCCGCTGAATCCCCGCCTGCCGCAGCTCCTTATTCAATACGGAACTGGCTGATGAGCTGGCTGAGCGTCTGTGACTGCCCGGACAGCTCATTGGAGATCGCGGCGCTTTGTCCGGCAGCGTCAGAGTTTACCTGAACGACTTTGGATACCTCCCTGATCCGGTTTTCCACCGAGACGATCATTTCCGACTGCTGGACGCTGGCAAGGATGGACTGTTTTTCAGTTTAAACTTTCCTACAAGCGCCTTCATGAGCTGTGACTGGCTGGACATTTCTTCGCTTGCAGCCGCGCTTTCCTCCGCTGTTGCCGAGTTTGTCTGTACAACATCAGAGATCTGATCCATTCCGATCGTGATCTGAGAGATGGAATAAGCCTGTTCGCTGCTGGCTTCCGAGATCTGTCCGATAATGCCTGTCATTTCATTGACATCATTTACCGCGTCAAGCAGAGACTTCGCTGTATCATCAGCGATCTGTTTTCCGTTCTCCACTACCTTCAGTGAATTTTCGATCAGATCAGAGATATTCTTGGAAGCCTCCGCACTTTTGTTTGCCAGGCTGCGGACTTCATCAGCTACTACGGCAAACCCTTTTCCGGCTGCGCCTGCGCGGGCGGCCTCCACGGCAGCATTGAGGGCAAGGATGTTGGTCTGCAGCGCGATATCTTCAATTGTCTTTATGATCTTGCCGATCTCATTGGAACTGTTGCTGATATCCTCCATCGCCTGTATCATCTGCTGCATTTTTTCATTGCTCACGTTCATTTTCGTGCTGACGCTTCCCGATGTTGCCTCTGCCTGCCGCGCATTGTCTGCGTTCTGGTTCACCTTGCCGGAAATTTCGTTGATAGTCGCAACAAGCTCCTGCACGGCGCTTGCCTGCTCGCTTGTTCCCTGGGCAAGAGCCTGTGCACCGCTCGATACCTGCTCCGCTCCGCCTGCAACCTGAGAGGAGCTTTGGCTGATCTGCCGCATCGTGTCGTTGAGCTCCTCCGCGATCCCGCGGAAAGAGACCAGCAGCGGGTGGAAGCTGCCTGTATACTCCGCTTCGCAGACCGAATCCACTGTAAGATCTCCTTTCGCCATCTTCGCAAGGAATTTATTCTCATCATCAATGATCATCTGAAGCTTGCGGATCAGTCTGCCTACCTGCGCAGCAAGAATCCCCAGTTCATCCCTGGAGGTATAGGAAACCGCAACATTCAGGTCGCCCTCTGCCATCTTTATGGCTGCGTTCGCAATCTCGGATACCGGTATCTTGATCGAACGGATGATCACGAACGAGAAGAAGACTCCCACAAGGATGATGACAATGATCACTGTCATCATGATCCTTACAGCAGTGCTGTAAAGGAAGGAGCTTTCCTTTGCCGCATCATCGCTGCCTTCTGAATTGTAGGTGATGATACCATCAAACGAGCTGTTTAAGGAATTATAGAGGTCCACGCATTCGCCCTCCAGGATCGCGCGTGCCTCCTCAATGAGCCCCTGTCCGGCCAACGCCATCATTTCCTCATCCGCTTCATTGTACTGGCTCCAGAGATTCATTGCATTATCATAGAAAGCTCTTTCCTCCTCATCGATCATTTCTCCATATGCGGCCAGGAGAGCGTCCATTTCCTCTTTTTCCTTTTGGAGATACTGGAGGCTGGAGACTTTTACATCCTCGGAAACCGCGGTAAGATACCCTAATTCATTGAGCCGGATATTAGAAATGGCAGTGCTCATATTCCTTGCCGTATCAATGCTGGGAAGCCAGCTCGTCGAAATGTCAAGAGTCATTTCGTTCATCTGCCCCATGAGATTGAAGGACATACCGCCGATCATAAGCATGCCGGCCAGCGCAACTCCTATCAGGATATAAAGTTTTAATCTGATCTTCAAGTTTCGTATGATGTTAATCATGCTTCTAATCCCCTTCTGTGTTATCTAAAGAGTGTAAATTTTCAACATACTTCATTATACTAAATGAATCGCTTTTATTCAAGCGAAAATAATGTGACGAGTCCCAAGTTACCGTTCACACAGGACTTATCCATTTTGAGTTCACAATCGAGGAAATCTATGCGGAGACAAAGTACGATGACACCTGCCTCACGGGACTTGCAATCGATTTTATGGGACGGCGCGGGCATTAGGATTTATTTTTTACCAGCCTCTTATAAGGTTCCATAATAATCTGATGATATCTTTCCAAAAGCATTTTCATGTAAAATTCTTTTCGGATTTCCGATATACCGTCCGTGCGCACAATGATGTCTTTTATTTTGTTCATGTCTATGCGAGGTGCCACCCGCATAAGCGCACTGCTGCAGTCCTGGTTTATAAAAGAGGAAATGTATCCCTTATATGAAACTTTATTTCCGTGGATTGTCAACGCTGCCTGCGGAAATATATCGATTCTCTTCTGTATTTCCTCTTTCGAGGCCAATATCCGTTCAATCGCATCATCAGCGATCTGCGGATACAGGCAGGAACCGCAATCATATACCGGCGCCAGTGTCAATTCCTTCGTATTTCGGTCTATCAGATATCCCCAGTTATTCGCATGCCTGTCAAAATTTCCAAGCAGAGCATCGGCGATGAACTGATCCCAGTACGCAGATACCACCACTCTGCCAAACACGCTCGTAAAGTAGGCATTAGGCCGTGTCATAATCTCATAAATATGATCCAACTTTGGTATTTTCGGCGGCTTTACGTCCAAAAGGGCCCCCTCAATGATCTTAAATTCGATCAGCTGCTTGTTGTCAGGAACAAAGTTTTCACAGGCGACAGCAGGGTATATCTGCTCTCTGCCCTTTGATGAAGTCATTCTGATCGTTCCCAACAATGTATTCTGCACCTGAAACCCCATGGACTCCATAATATGACAGCCAATGTATTCCGAAAATGTACTATTTGTGTAGGAACTATTCAGGGAATTTTGTTTTTCATCCGGTATCTTATCGGACATTTTCAGCATGTACCGCTTCCCATTGTATAGAATCCCCCTCTTCTTATCAGACCCGCCATAATTAGCCATCAGGTCAATCTCGCACTCCGTAAAATCGATCAGCGCCAACCTACCACCTCCTCCTGCAGTAATAATCAATAATCTCCTCCGCCTGCTCCTCCGTCAGACCGGCATCTGTGCAGCCATGCGCCGAACTGCGGACTTCGTCCTGCAGACAGTCCACATACAGAACATCATTTTCCACGCCTTCCTGCAGGGCGTCGATATCGCGCTGCAGCAGCTCCGGAATTGGATAATCCGTCTCAAGCTGTTTGAATTTTCCCATATTCCCTATTCCCCTCCCATCTGTTTTGTTTTATTCTAACACATAGAACCTAAAAATTCTATAGCTTCCCCGTTGGATCCCATGACTCAACTTTTTGATTTTGTATGGGACATTTTTTGATTTTTGAACATCTATTGTATGAAAGGTGCGATCATGAATCACAAAGAAGGCAGGAAATTCCTTTTCATTGTATGAAAGGAGGGAATGACGGTAAACGAAATGAATACTGAAATTCTTATTCAAAAAGCGAAAACGGGAAATACCGACGCATTCACAGAACTGATGAAACTACAGATGCAGACGATGTACCGCACGGCAAAGGCGATTTTAATGAACGACGAAGATGTATCAGACGCCATTCAGGAGACGCTGCTGGCCTGCTGGGAGAATTTGAACGAGCTAAAAACGAATCGGTATTTTAAAACATGGATGACAAAAATCTTAGTAAACAATTGCTATGGCATCATCCGAAGCAACAGGCGGATTACATACACAGACGAACTGCCTGAAAGTGTTGTTGAAGACAATGCCTGCAATCTTGAATGGCGGGAGGCATTGTCGGCCATTGACGAAAAATATCGCATCGCGCTCATTTTATTTTACTCCGAGGGCTTCCGCACAAAGGAAATCGCAAAAATATTAGGAATCACGGACAGCGCAGTGCGGACAAGGCTTTCCAGAGGGCGGGAACAATTAAGGGAATACTATGGCACGCAATAGCTGCGTACATTTGAGGAGGCAGGGCTAATGGATAATAAAGGAAATCAAACGGAAGAAATCTTATATCAGGATTTAGAGATTCCTGAAATTGTATGGGAAAAAGCGAATGAGGCTTTTTCACAAATCCATATGAAAGAAAAGAAAAAACAGAAACATGCAGTATTCCGTATTCCAAAGGCAGCGGCTGTTGCCATAATCTGCTGCGGCATATTGGGAACCACTGTTGCGGCGATGGAGATCATCAGCGTATATCGGCAGCGCATGGAAGGTATGGAAAAACAGGAAATAGAGGATTTGTACCAGCTAGCCAACGCCGGTGAGGCGAACAGTCTGAACCGTCCGTTCACCGCGGAGGAAGAGGAACGTTATCAGGCTTTGACAGAGGAATATGAAAAGAACGGCCGGTTTCCGGAAGAAACTTTAGCGATCATTGCAGCGGCAGGGGATTACAGCGGGCAGAGTGTGGCAATCGCGGCGGATACAAGGACAATTTATCTTCCCCGGAAAGCATTGAGCGATGAGGAGCTTTTGGAAATCATCGATTTCAACCATAAAATGACATACAGCATCTATGAAAAGAATCAGGAGCGGATTCTCGCGCAGGGCAATTGGGAAAGCCGCATGGCGGAGATGACGGATTCAGAGGTTGACAGGATTTATCTGGCTTACTGCGCGTCAAATTTAGAAACCGGCGGGGGATTTAGCAGGAAGCTTCGCCAGGAGGAAAACCAGCGGTACGAAGAACTGAATGAACAATATGAAAATGAGGGCGTCTATCCCGAGACTGAACTGGACATTATAAAGACAGTGGACGAATATACAGGAACCGGCGCCGTGTTTTGCGAGGAAAACAGCACCTATTATATTCCTGACGGGGCGGTATCCGATTTTGAATTTTTGCAGATCATAGATTTTGATCACAAAATTTCTTATTGCTTTGACAGAATCCATTATGATATCATGATGGGATTCCGGGAGGATTATCCTAAGGCGGAGTGACAATGATATGGAGCCTTGTCTTATCAAGTACAGGATTTTAGATATACTGACCGCTCAGTATAATGTGATGCGCACAAGCCGCATAAATATAGCCGCTTCGTGGCTGCGGCTGGCGCGAGTATAACAAAGCACGGGCAAAAATAAAACACGATATACATCATAATTAAAAGGGGGAAACTGATTATGAGGACTTTTTTACTGGCGACGTTTTTGCTATTAGCGATGACACTGACTGGATGCAACAGGCAGACGGAGCATGAAGAACAGGTTTTTTCAGGGACAGCAGATGAAAATATAGAAGTTCCTAATGATAGCGTGATTACAGATACTTCTTATGACGAAGCATCCAATGAGTACAGCGGCGAAACAATAACACAATTCATGGAAGGTTCTGACGGGAGAAAAATAACGATTGACGCGCAGGTTTATTCCGATGGCATTGACCAGGTAAGCTGCTATCGATATGTGCCCGAGCCTTTTACGGAGGAAATGCGAAATGCTTTGTTGAAAGAGATGCATCCCGCAGAAACATGGAATGTTGTGGAAGCCACTGTATATAATTCTGAAAAAGACGCATGGGAGTTTATGACGCCGACAGGGAAATCCTGGAGCTATCAGATTACACATTCCGACATACCGGGAGAGGATATTTTATGCCACAGGGAAACTACCGCGGATATCTCCCCTGATATAAAACAGGTATTTCCAATCCTTATCGTGGGCGAAGGCGACATAATAGACGAATATACACTTTCAACGCTCTCGAAGGTGGCGGACACCATTCCTGCGGAGATCATTCAGTTTGGCTTGTATAATATCGGCGCCATAGATTACAATGACAGCTATTCATGCGATTTAATCCACGTCTGTGAAACGATGGACGGACAATTTTACATAAAAGCGGTATTCAGAAAAACGATAGACGGCATTCCCGTGACGGCATGGCATAATTTCGGTACGATAACAGGAAAAGGCAGTCCGTTTCCCATAAAAATATGGGGAAGCCTCTTTTCAGAGGCGGAAATCGGAATCGATCAGCCTGTTTTGTCGGCAGGCGAAGCCGTTGCAGCCATACAGCAACAGATTAATCAGATTCCAATACAAGAGGAGCCGCTGACCATTACCAAAATCAGTCTGGAGTACCTGTCAGTCAGTTCTCCTGACAAAGAGCTGCTGATTGTGCCCGTCTGGAGATTTTGGGCGGGCGAGGACGAGAAGGCACGAAGTTTGCGGAGTGAGGAGATCATTGCAGTCAATGCCCTGAACGGGGAACTGATATGGGAAAAACGAGAGGCTTTTGCAGAATAATACTTGCGCAGAGAATCCATATTATATATACTAATATTATTCAAAAATTTTCACATGAACAGTAAGGAGATTCTTATTTCCTATACCGCCAAAAGGAAGCGAGGCAGAAAGGAAACTTTCTTTAAATCTACCGACAAATGATGACAAACTGTTTGAGGAAGGATTGAATGATATCGACGAGACCGATATCCTGCTGATCGCTGAAAAGATGTCAATGAACCCGGAGCTGCTGATCGGCATAGAAGAACAGCGGTGCGTCATTGCGGATATTTTGAAAGAATAAAAAGGATTGAACACAATGAGTATCTTAAACGTAGAAAATCTCTCCCACGGTTTCGGCGACAGGACGATCTTTGCAGATGTGTCCTTCCGCCTGCTTAAAGGAGAGCATATCGGACTGGTGGGCGCCAACGGTGAGGGCAAATCCACTTTCATGAACATTATCACCGATAAACTGATGCCGGACGAGGGCAGGATTGAGTGGGCCAAAAACGTGCGCGTGGGATATCTTGACCAGCACACTGTTCTCGAAAAAGGGATGACCGTGAAAAACGTGCTCGCTTCCGCCTTCGATTTTCTGTACGGGCTTGAAAGCCGCATGAACGAAATCTGCGATAAAATGGGAGACGCCTCCGAGGCGGAGCTTGAATCCTACATGGAAGAGTTAGGCACGATACAAGAGCTTCTTGACCAGCATGACTTTTACATGATCGATGCCAAAATTGAAGAGGTCGCAAGGGCGCTCGGCATCATGGAAGTCGGATTGGACACGGACGTCACTGACCTGAGCGGAGGGCAGCGCACAAAGATCCTGCTCGCAAAGCTTTTGCTGGAGAAGCCGGATATCCTGCTGCTCGACGAGCCGACAAACTATCTCGACGCCAGCCATATCGAATGGCTCCGACGCTATCTCCAGGAATACGAGAACGCGTTTATCCTGATCTCGCATGACATTCCGTTCCTGAACAGCGTTGTCAATATCATCTACCACATGGACAATGCGCAGCTGACACGCTACGTCGGCGATTACGACCAGTTCCAGGAAGTCTATGCCATGAAAAAGGCGCAGCTCGAAGCCGCCTACAACAGGCAGCAGAAGGAGATCGCAAACCTGAAAGATTTTGTCGCCAGGAACAAGGCGCGCGTCTCGACGAGAAACATGGCGATGTCGCGCCAGAAGAAACTTGACAAGATGGACGTGATCGAGCTTGCCGCCGAAAAGCCAAAGCCCGAATTCCGGTTTAAGGAAGCGCGCACGAGCGGACGATACATCTTCACGGCAAAAAGCCTTGTGATCGGATACGACGAGGCGCTGTCAAAACCGCTCGACATCGCGATGGAGCGCGGACAGAAGATCGTCCTCACCGGCGCAAACGGCATCGGCAAGACGACGCTGTTAAAGAGCATCTTAGGCCTGATCCGCCCTTTGAACGGCGGCGTGGAGCTCGGAGATTATCTGGAGATCGGATACTTTGAACAGGAGATGGACCAGTCTGTCGCCACGACCTGCATCGAGGAGCTCTGGAATGAATTTCCGTCGATGACGCAGTATGAAGTGCGCTCCGCCCTCGCCAAATGCGGTCTGACGACCAAGCACATCGAGAGCAAAGTGAAGGTTCTAAGCGGCGGCGAGCAGGCGAAAGTCCGGCTGTGCAAGCTCATCAACAAGCCGACCAATATCCTGCTGCTCGACGAGCCGACCAACCACCTTGACACCGACGCCAAGTCAGCGCTGCGGCGCGCCCTGGCAGATTACAGCGGCAGTATCCTGATGGTCTGCCACGAACCCGAGTTTTACGACGGACTCGCGACAGATGTGTGGGACTGCTCACAGTGGAGTACGCGGATATAGAAAGTATTCATGCACAATAATGCCAGATGAGAAAGGAAACACTTTCTCATCTGGCTTCTTTCTGCCATATCACAACTCCAATTTCTTATTGACATCTGCTAATTTTGCCTTGTACCTCGGTCTGATCTGTATAAGCCATTGTTCCGTTTCCTCATTTTTCATATCCTTTATATTGGTCTTCTCGTAATTTTTCAACGCCTGCTTCGCGATTATGATACTGCTGAGTGCCTTCGTCAAATACTCCTCATACATACGAAATTCCCTCTCTTTGATACAGCAGCTTCCCTTTCGAGATGATATCCAGACAAACCGGTTCCTTGCTGTTACGTATGGCTTTTAAAGAATTGAACTGCAGTCTGTCATATTCTTGATCTGTGTCGATCGCGTACAGCCTTTCTTTAAATTCGCGATAACTGCTTCTATTACATAATTTGGACGCACTGACATTACTGATGATCGCAAGATCTATATCTGATTCATCTGTACATCTTTCTTCCACTGATGAACCAAATAGATATATGTAATCTATCTTGTCACATATTTTCGCTATCTTGATAATTTTTTTGATTGTGTCAGCCTTAATTTCAGCAACTTCAATCTGCTCACCAAGACTGTTTGTAATTTTAACCAGTTTGCACATACCATCCCCTCCTGCTGTTCATTTTCTGCCACACTGAAGAGTTTCATTTTACATTGATCAGATACCTCTGCAGCTTCAGCTCTTTTCCAGATTCAGTCGTAAATTCATCAAGTCCTTCTTTGCGACAGGAAAATTTCGCAACAAGTCCTATACTGGGCTTGTTGCGGATATCCGCCTCGTAAACGTACCATTCTTTCTGACAGGTCTGATTCAAATATTGCAGAACAGAATGCAGCGCTTCATACGCATACCCTTTTCCCTGAAAATCTTTTTTCAGCCAGATTCCCAGCTCAGGATACTCTTCTGCAAGTCCGTGCACTTCCAGGCCGCCGACAAATTCGCCATTCGGATCAAGTATGGCAAGAAAAAGCATTTCCCCGCGGTCCATCTCATCAATAAACTCCTGCAGAAGCGTCTCAGCTGCCTCCACGCTGTCAAACGAATCCGGATACTGGTACTTTGTGATTTCCTTATCAAATCCGTTATAATAGTCATTCAAATATTTTAATTCAAATGGAACAATTGTGAGTCTCTCTGTCCGTATCTCTTTCATTTTTCCTCCGCAATAAACTTTTTATCTTCCTGTCATCGCGCCGTCAGCCATATCACCGCCGCCGATATCATGATCTGTATGATCGCGAACTTAAACACTGTCTGCGCGTTGGACCAGCTCATATTTTTGCGTACATGGTCATGAAGCGGCGTGCGCACCTTCGTGAGGATCCTGATATGCAGGAAACGCAGCAGCGATACCTTGAAAAGCCCGATACCGCCGTCCACCATCAGCACGAACGCCACCAGCAGATACAGGAACGGACACCCCGCCTTCATGATGGAGATAGCGATGAACAGCCCCATCGCCCGCGAGCCGGCATCGCCCATCAGCAGCAGGCTCGGCGTGGCGTTGAACCACAGATACCCCAGGATACACGCGATAAACAGCAGTATTGTATAAGAAAATCCCCCCGCTGTTTCTGTCCGGTTCATGATCATGTAGATCGTAAACAGCGTGATGCTCGTCAGCGTTCCCGACAGTCCGTCCACACCGTCCGCACAGTTTGTCACATTGATGGAGCCCCAGACAAGGATCACCGCAAGCGCGCCGTACAACAGCGGGTGAAACGTGATCACATGCCCCGTCAGCGCGATCGTCACGTCACTTCCGTTGAAGTTCACGATCGTCACCGCTGTCATGACCGCGATCACAAGGTCGAGAAGCCCTTTGCGCAGCTCGCCCCAGGACACCTTCGCGCAGTCGTCCAGATAGCCTGTCATCATGGCAGCGACCGTCAGGATCAGATAGATCGTGATCTCCCTGTCCATATTTCCAAAGATGAGCACCGACAGCACGAACACAAGGATAAAGACAAAGCCCGCACCGCGCGGTTTTCCTGCGGAGAGGCCGCCGTCGTGCGCAAACTCCCGCCCGTGGTCCCGCGGGAGTTTGTTCATTCCGACCGCCAGCAGCAGACTCGTCATGAGATATGCAAAAGCCACACCCAAAAAGCCTAAAAATGCGTACTGTGATACGTCCAGAAAGTTATTTATCATATTCTCATATCTCCTTTTCCGCGCTCATGACAGCTCCCGAGATGCTCCGCCAGACAGCACAGCGCTATTTTTTTACAGCCCATGCTACCCCGCCATCTCGAACTGACTGTTATATAATGTTGCATAGAATCCGTTTTCCTTCTTCAAGAGTGTCTCGTGATCGCCCTGCTCGATGATGTTGCCGTCCTTCATCACGAGAATGATATCCGCCTCGCGGATCGTCGAGAGCCTGTGCGCCACGATAAAGCTCGTTCTGCCCTTCATCATCGTATTGAACGCCTGCGAGATCTTGATCTCCGTGCGCGTGTCGATCGAGGAGGTCGCCTCGTCAAGGATCAGCATCGGCGGCAGACAGAGCATCACGCGCGTGATGCACAGGAGCTGCTTCTGCCCCTGGGAGAGACTGCCGCCGTCCTCCGTGATCACCGTGTCATAGCCCTGCGGCAGACGCTTGATGAAACTGTGCGCGTGCGCCGCCTTCGCAGCAGCGACCACCTCCTCGTCCGTCGCGTCCGGCTTGCCCATCACGATATTCTCCCGAATCGTGCCCGCGTGCAGCCAGGTCTCCTGCAGCACCATGCCGAAGCTGTCCCGCAGGCTCTTGCGCGTCATGTCCCTGATGTCCACCCCGTCAATCCGAATACTTCCACTATTAACATCATAGAACCGCATCAGCAAATTTATGACTGTTGTTTTTCCGCAGCCGGTCGGTCCCACGATCGCCACGCGCTGACCGGACTTCACCTCGAGGTTGAAGCCCTGTATCAGCTTCTGATCCGGATTGTACGAGAAACAGACGTTCTGCATCGTGATATTGCCCTTTGGCGCTGTCAGGACCGCGGCATGCTCCGGCTCCGGAACCTGCGGCTCCTCCTCGATAAACTCAAACACCCTGCCGGCGCAGGCAAGCGCTGTCTGCAGCTCCGTCACCACGCCGGAGATCTCATTGAAGGGCTTCGTGTACTGGTTGGCGTAGCTCAGAAAGCTGGTGAGCTGCCCCACGCTGATGCGCCCTTTGATCGCCAGAAAAGCCCCAAGGATCCCGACACCCGCATAGACAAGGCTGTTGACAAAGCGCGTGCAGGGATTGGTCAGCGAGGAGAAGAAGATCGCCTTCACGCTCGCCTTTTCCAGCCTGCCATTGATCTCGCCAAACCGCTCCATCACCTGCGGCTCATGGCTGAACGCCTTCACCACCTTCTCATTTCCGATCATCTCATCGATCAGCGCAGTCTGCTCGCCTCTCGTCTCCGACTGCAGTTTGGACATGCTGAAAGTCCGCTTCGCGATAAAGCCCGCGATAAAAAATGACAGCGGCGTCAGAATGACGACGACGACCGTGGTGGATACATTGATGGAAAACATAAAGATCAAAGTGCCGATGATCGTCACCACGCCGGTGAAAAGCTGCGTGAATCCCAGGAGCAGGCCGTCCGAAAACTGGTCTACATCTGCTATGATACGGCTCACAATGTCGCCGTGTGAATGTCCGTCAATATATTTGAGCGGAAGGATCTGCAGTTTTTTAAACGCCTCGTCGCGCACATCGCGCACCACCTGATAGGCGATCTTGTTGTTGCAGGTGTTCATCAGCCACTGCACCGCAGCCGTGATGATGATGATGACGGTCATCTCCTTTAGTATTGCCCAGATTCCGTCAAAATCTACAGCGCCCGGGCCAAGAATGCAGTCGACCGCCTGTCCGGTCAGGATCGGAATATACAAGGTCAGTATTACCGAAATTGCCGCGAGCACAATGGAGAGCAGCAAAAATATCTTATACTTTCCGATGTGGTCAAGCACCTTTTTGAGAATCTCATGATTGGATCTGTGATCTGTGATTTTTTTCTTATCTTTCATATCGATAGAACCTCCTAATTCGCAGCCTTTTTGTCGGGAAACTGGGAATAGTAGATCTCCTGGTAGATCTCATTGCCCGCAAGCAGCTCCTCATGCGTGCCGATGCCCGCCACCGCGCCGTCGTCCATCACGACGATCTGATCGGCATACTGGATCGATGCTGCGCGCTGCGATACGATTATGACAGTCATGTCATTTTCCATGCCCTTGATCGCGGCGCGCAGCTTCGCGTCCGTCGCAAAGTCAAGCGCTGACGCGCTGTCGTCGAGGATCAGGATCTGCGGCTTTCTCACGATCGCGCGCGCGATGGTCAGGCGCTGCTTCTGACCGCCGGAGAGATTCTTCCCGCCCTGCGCGACCATGAAGTCCAGCCTGCCGTCCTTCGTGTCGACAAACTCCTTTGCCTGCGAAATACGCAGCGCGTCCTCAATATCCCGGTCAGACGCATTTTCATTTCCCCACAAAAGGTTCTCACGGATCGTCCCTTTGAACAGGACCGCCTTCTGGGGAACGACGCCGATCGTGTCGCGGAGTGTCTCTATGTCATAATCCCTGATATCCCTGCCGTAGATCCGCACCGTTCCCCTGGTCGCGTCGTAAAAGCGCGGGATCAGGTTCACGACAGAAGTCTTGCCGGAGCCAGTGCCGCCGATGATGCCGACCGTCTCGCCCCTTTTCACCGTAAAGTTGATGTCCGTCAGGGACTCGTCGCCGCCCCCGCTGTAGGTGAGACCTACATGGTCGTACACGATCGCCGGACTGCCGTCAGCGTTTTCGTCACTTTTCGTCAATCTGCCATCCTCCATGCTCGATGTGATGGCAAAGATCCCCTCGACGCGCTTCGCACAGGCGAGCGCTTTCGTGAGCTGTATGATGAGGTTCGCCAGTTTTACAAGCTCCACCAGGATCTGCGACATGTAGTTCACCAGCGCGACCACCGCGCCCTGGGTGATGATGCCGTTGTCGACGCGGACAGCCCCCGTCCACAGGAGAACGACAAGCGCGACGTTGATGATGATATATGTCACCGGATTCATCGCTGCGGAGATCTTGCCCACAAATACCTGCGTGTTGAGCAGCAGCTCATTTTCCTGCTCAAAATCGGCAGTCTCCGCCTCCTCATTGCAGAATGCGCGGATCACGCGCGCGCCCGCGAGGTTCTCGCGCGTCCTGCCCAGGATCCGGTCCAGCGCCGCCTGCACCTTTTTGTAGAGCGGGATACTGGCGAACATGATGCCGAACACGACGATGGACAACAGCGGGATCGCCACGACGAAGATGAGCGCCGCTCTTACATCCACGGTAAACGCCATGATCATCGCGCCAAACACGATGAACGGCGAGCGCAGCAGCAGGCGCAGCGTGAGATTGACGCCGTTCTGCAGCTGGTTCACATCGCTGGTCATGCGCGTGATCAGCGTGCTGGTGCCGATCGTGTCAAGCTCCGTGTAGGATAGCCCCTGGATATGCGCAAACAGCGCCGCGCGCAGCTTTGTGGCAAAGCCGACCGCCGCCTTTGCGCTGAAATACTGTGCCGTCACGGCACTGATGAGTCCCACCGCCGCAAGAAGCACGAGTACCAGCCCCATCCTGATGATCTGCCCAGTGTCGTTGTGCGCGATACCCCGGTCGATGATGGACGCCATCACCAGCGGCACCATCAGCTCGAAGGAAGCCTCCAGCATCTTGAACAGCGGCGCCAGAATGCTTTCCTTCCTGTAATCTTTGATGTACTTTAATAAGCTTCTCATAAAAGTTTCCCCTTTCACTTATTATTGGTAGCTTAAACTTATCAATGACCTCTTATATCCAGATCATGAAAAACAGAGTCGCTGTCACCCCATGAGTATACGATATAATAATCGTCCCCCTCCACCTCTGTTTTAAAAGACAGCCCTCCTGCGTATTCCACCCACTTTATCTCAGCACTGGTCTGACGCTCGACCACACATTCCCACTCATGCTCTGCAAAACTGGAATAATGTGCCTTTAACGCTTCCAGAGAAAGGTCGCTCCTGATCAGTATGGCTCCCAGATACTGCATTCCATTGCCGCATCCGATCAGTTTACCCGCCCTGTACACAGACTCAATGTATTCAGTATTTTCCGGGAGCGGCAGCTCTGCAAGCTCTTTTGCCGTATTCCCCGCCACACGGTCGTTTGCAAAAGGCGTCACGATCAATAAAACAAGCAGGCTCATCACCAGAAACAATACAGCGGCGCCAAACACTTTCAGAACTGTAATACATATTTTCTTCATAGCCGCACCTCCAGAGCGTGTCTGCGCACATTCCATCTTGCAGTTCCCAAGCTGTCATGATAATATTTTATCATAAAGAAAGGGGCTGGACAACCCATGAATCTTGATTTCAATTCGACACAATCCACGCGTTATCTACAGGTTTATGACTATTACAGGGACCTCATCGCCGCCGGGCGTCTGATGCCTGGGACAAAGATGCCCTCGATCCGCCGCTGCGCCGTCCAGCTCGGGCTGAGCCGCACGACGATCGAGACCGCCTACCTGTGCCTTGCCGCGGACGGCTACATCATCTCCAGGCCGCAGAGCGGTTACTATGTCACCGACCGGTCGTCCGGTTTTCCCGCCGCGCCAAAACCCGCCGCGCCGCGGACAGCCGCTGCACCGGAGCGAAAAATCCTGTACAATTTTACCTCCAACAACGTGGACGCAGACAGCTTTGACTTTAACCTGTGGCGGCGTTACATCAAGAGCACGCTGCGGCAGGACGGGCGCATGCTGACCTACGGCGAACCGCAGGGCGAGTACGAGCTGCGCGAAGTGATCTGCCGCTACGTGACGGGCAAGCGCAACGCAGTCTGCCGCCCCGAAAACATCGTGATCGGCGCAGGCTCGCAGGCGCTGTTAAATATCCTGTGCCCTCTGATCCGGGAGCGCAGAACCGTGTGTTTCCGCGATACGCGCTTCGCGCAGGGTATGGTGATCTTTGAAGACTATGGCTTTGATGTGGAAAGAGAGAAAGAAAACGCAAGCGTGCTCTACATGACGCCGTCCCACATGACTTCGCTCGGCGATGTCATGAGTGTGGAAAAACGCCTTGCGCTCTTAAAAGAATGCGCGGCGCACGACCGGCTGATCATCGAGGACGATTACGACAATGAATTTCGCTATTTCAGCAAGCCTATCCCCTGCCTGCAGGGACTCGCCGGCGGCGAGAACGTGGTCTATCTGAGCACCTTCTCAAAGCTCCTGCTGCCGTCGATCCGCCTAAGCTTCATGATCCTGCCCGACTCGCTCCTGCCCCTGTATGAACGGAAAAAGGCGCTCTACAACCAGACCGCCTCCAAATCAGAGCAGCTTGCCCTGTGCCAGTTTCTGCGCGACGGCCACCTTGACAGCCAGATCCGCAAGCTCAAACGCCTGTACACCAGCAAGGCAAAAACGCTGTCCACATTGCTGGAAGAAACCTTTGGCGCACAGGCGCAGGTATATATGGGCGAATCCGTCTTTCTGGTGCACCTGAAAATAAAATGCTCCCTGACCAGCGATGAACTGTGTGACCGGGCTGCCGCAAACGGCATCCTGGTGTTCCCGATCCACAAAAACAATAAAAAAAATGAGGGTTATGCACATATCGCCCTCTCCTGCTGTGAGGTTCCTGTGGAAAAATTTCCCGAGGCCGTAAGACTGATCCAGAAAACGCTGTCAGACAGCCGTTGATCAGACTGCGCCGCCCTGCACAGAAATAAATCTAGAAAAAACAAGAAAAAATGAAAAAAGTACTTGATTTTTTTTCAAAATCCATTATAATGGATACGTACCTGTTTGATACAGGTCACCTCGTTGCGTGGCTCAGTTTGGTAGAGCGCTGCGTTCGGGACGCAGAGGTCGCAAGTTCGAATCTTGTCGCAACGACTCTTGGCAGGGGCGCCGGAATCCTTGGAATTGTAAGGGTTCCGGGATTTTTTATTTTTTGGCAGAAATGCTGTTCGGGTCATTCTTTCTACGTCGTTTTGTGAATAGCAGGTCTTTTAGCTGCTATTTCTGCATTCCATCTGACAATGCAGTCAGCCACATGTGTTCCTGTGGGTTCAGTTCTTTTGTGACTACAATCTGCATCGGACACAGAACATCGTCTTTTACAAAGTATATCCTCTTAAACGGACTTTCAAACTGGCTTCCATGTTAATATTGTACTTTTTAAGCAGCCTGCCGATCTCATTCCGGATCGGCTGGTCACTTACCGATCGCTTCCATATAAAAATCAACGATCCTCTCAAACAATTCCTCGTCAAGCCGTGATGTCAGCTCCTTGTCAATGGTTTCGCTCCACTCCTTTTTCACCTCATCCGGCACTTCGTCCTGATACTGCTCCAAAATGTGATCGTATTCCTCATTTAACGCTTCCATGTACGCCAGACGTTCCGGACTGCGGTCCATCATCAGATTATTGTGATCCCTGCCCTCAAGCAGCACAAACTCCACATCGTCCCTTGTCACCTTATCCCGGTTGGCATAGATACAGGGCCCATCAAAACCGACAAAGTCATCCAGATCGCCCTGGATGATCATCACTGCCGTATGTTTCGCGCGATTGATTCCGTTTGTCGCGGTAAGGTTCATCTGATCGCCAAACGTCGCACGCAATGTCAGCCAGATAAACGGTTTCTCCACATACACAAACGACCCCAACAGGCTTTTGCCTACATAAGTCATCTCCTCCAGACTGTCATTGTATCCTGCAAGGCTGGCAACGGCAATGATATCATGGTCATAATTCAGGATGGCAGTCGTCGCAAAGCCACCCCAGCTGTGTCCGTACAGGCAGATCGGAAGCCCGCCAAACACAGGGTTCTGCTCCACATAATCCAGTGCGCTGTCCAGATCGATCACCGACTGTACAAGACCGATACAGCTTTCTCCCGTCGAGGCGCCGCTTCCCGTATTATCGTATGCAAATACCATAAATCCGCTGTCGACAAAATATTTTGTCTCTGCGATATAACCTTCCGAGTCCGATCCAAGCCCATGGGAGATCACCACCAGCCCTTTCGACAGGTTATCCTTTCCATAGATATACCCTGTCAGAGTCTCCTTGCCGGAAGGAAACGTCACTGTCTCCCTGTCGAGATCCTCATAGTCCTCCCACCGCATATATTCGGAATACTTCTTTTTCTCACTCCTGTTAAAGTACTGCTTCATATAATGATTGATCAAGGCAAAAGAGGCAGCAACAAAAACGACTGCCAACACGCCAACCACGATCAAAATAATCTTCAAAAGCCTGCCTCTTTTCCTCATATCAATATATTCTCTCCTTTAAACAACCGCAGATTTGTCCTTTCAATAGCTGACGCTTCCTGACAGCTCCTAATGTTTCTGAACGATCTCAACACCGACTGTCACATTCTCTCCATTGATATTCCATTCCTTAGCGTTCGGAAAACCGCCTGCATCATAGACGAACGCGTCTGCCAGAACCTTGCCGCCGATCGCCGGCTCGTTCTTCCTGACCACATCTGCAACCCTGTCGTTTCCGCTGATATACACTTTGATATGATCCATGACCTCAAAACCGGAATCCTTGCGCATGGTCTGCACCTTGCTGATGACCTCGTAGACAAAGCCCTCCTCCACAAGTTCCTCTGTCAGATTGGTATCGAGTACGACCGTGACCGTGTTGTCCGCCTCCGTCACATACCTTTCCTTCTGTGAGATGTCGATCAGCAGATCTTCCTCTGCGAGCCTGACCTCCGTGCCATTTACATCAAAGGCGATAAAACCGTTCGCTTTCAGCTCATCCATCGCCGCATTGCCATCGATCGAGGAAAGTTTTTCCCTGATGCCTCCCAACTGTTTTCCGTACTTTGGCCCCACCGTCTTTAGCTGCGGCTTGAACGTGTATGTCGTAAACTCCCTGACATCATCTGTAAATACGACCTTCTTGACATTCAGCTCATCCTCGATGATCTCCTGATAAAATGCCCCCAGTGTGAACGGCGCCTTGATGAACATGGTGCTGACCGGCTGCCTGTTCTTGATGTTTGCCGTATTTCTGCAGGCACGCCCCATGACAACCGTCTTCAGGACTGCCTCCATATCTGCCTCGAGCTGCCTGTCGATGTACTTTTCATCGACTGCCGGGAAATCACACAGATGAATGCTCTCCGGCGCGGACGGATCGATACTGCACACGAGGTTCCTATAGATCTCTTCTGTCATAAACGGGATCATGGGTGCCGCCGCCTTTGAGATCGTCACAAGCGCGGTGTAGAGTGTCATGTAGGCATTGATCTTATCCTGCTCCATGCCCTTTGCCCAGAAACGTTCACGGCTGCGCCTCACATACCAGTTGCTCATCTCGTCAACGAACTCCTGCAGCGCCCGCGCCGCCTCGGGGATCCTGTAATTCTCCAGATTGCTGTCCACTTCACCGACCACTGTGTTGAGCTTTGACAAAAGCCACTTATCCATCACCGGAAGCTTGTCGTACTCCAGCGTGTATTTCGTCGCATCAAATTCATCGATGTTTGCATAGAGCACCAAAAATGCGTAGGTATTCCACAGTGTCCCCATAAACTTGCGCTGTCCTTCCTGCACCGCCTTTCCGTGAAAACGGTTCGGAAGCCAGGGCGCGGAATTGACATAGAAATACCAGCGGATCGCATCGGCGCCGTAGGTTTCCAGCGCTTCAAACGGGTCGACCGCATTGCCCTTTGACTTGGACATCTTCTGTCCATTCTCGTCCTGCACATGGCCAAGTACGATGACATTTTCATATGGCGCTTTGTTAAACAATAGTGTGGATTCCGCCATCAGTGAATAGAACCAGCCGCGCGTCTGATCCACCGCCTCCGAGATGAACTGCGCCGGGAACTGCTGCTCAAACAGGTCCTTATTTTCAAATGGATAATGGTGCTGCGCAAACGGCATCGCACCGGAGTCGAACCAGCAGTCGATCACCTCCGGAACCCTGTGCATCTCTCTGCCGCAGTCAGGGCATTTGAAAGTCACCTCATCAATATACGGTCTGTGCAGCTCAACCTTTGCGGCATCAGGATCTCCGCTTCTGTCCGCAAGCTCCTGCCTGCTGCCGATGCACTCCTGATGGCCGCACTCGCACTCCCACACATTCAGCGGCGTGCCCCAGTAACGATTGCGCGAGATTCCCCAGTCCTGGATATTTTCAAGCCAGTCCCCGAAACGCCCCTTGCCGATGGATTCCGGGATCCAATTCACTGTATTATTATTTCTTACCAGGTCGTCCTTCACGGCCGTCATCCTGATGAACCACGACTCGCGCGCATAATAGATCAGCGGTGTGTCACAGCGCCAGCAGTGCGGATACTCGTGCTCGAATTTCGGCGCGTCAAACAGAAGTCCCTTCTCCTCCAGATCCTTTAAAATCATCGGATCCGCCTTCTTCACAAACACACCCGCGTAGGACGTCTCCTCCGTCATCTCGCCCTTGCCGTTCACAAGCTGTACGAACGGCAATTCATACTTTCTGCCGACATTGGCGTCGTCCTCACCAAACGCCGGCGCAATGTGTACGATACCAGTACCGTCCGTCATCGTGACATAGTTGTCGCACGTGATAAAATGCGCCTTTTTGTGCTGCTTCTCGATGATGCCCGCCGCAAAGTCAAACAGCGGCTCATACGCTTTGCGCTCCAGATCCGTCCCCTTGTAGGTCTCCAGCACCTCGTATGCCCTGTCACCCTCATTTTCGGCCAATTTCCCGAGCACCTTATCCAAAAGCGCCTCCGCCATATAATACGTATAACCGTCGGTAGCCTTCACCTTACAGTATGTCTCATCCGGATTGACACAGAGCGCCACGTTTGACGGCAGTGTCCACGGCGTTGTCGTCCACGCAAGAAAATACGCGTCCTCACCGACTACCTTGAAACGGACCACTGCAGAGCGCTCCTTGACCGTCTTATAGCCCTGTGCGACCTCCTGCGAGGACAGCGGCGTCCCGCATCTCGGACAGTAAGGCACGATCTTAAAACCCTTGTACAGAAGCTTTTTATTCCAGATCTCTTTCAGCGCCCACCACTCGGACTCGATAAAATCATCGTGATACGTGACGTAGGGATCATCCATATCCGCCCAGAAACCGACTGTTCCTGAGAAATCTTCCCACATTCCCTTGTACTTCCACACGGATTCCTTGCACTTTTTAATAAAAGGCTCCATGCCGTACTCTTCGATCTGCTCCTTGCCGTTCAGACCCAGAAGCTTCTCGACTTCAAGCTCGACGGGAAGTCCATGCGTATCCCAGCCCGCCTTCCTGGGAACCATATACCCCTTCATGGTCCTGTAGCGCGGAATCATATCCTTGATGACACGCGTCAGCACATGCCCGATATGCGGCTTGCCGTTTGCAGTCGGCGGTCCATCATAGAAAGTGTAAGTCTCGCCCTCCTTACGGCTGTCCATACTCTTTCGGAAAATATCGTTGTCCTTCCAGAACTTCTCAACATTCTTTTCTCTGTCCACAAAGTTCAGGTTTGTGTCTACCTTATTATACATTTTCTTCTCCCTCCGTTCATCTTTACCGCGGTCCCGCCGCGCGACCCGTGCGCCGCACTGGCGGCATATTTCCTCTGCACGGGTCTGCGCAATCGAGTAGGGAAGAACCATCTTCTCCTACTCGCGCGCCGGACACCCGTCAGCGCATGCTGACATTCTTCCTCTGGGTGTCCGTGTGCATAAAAGGCTCTCATCCTGTAAATAGGACGAGAGCCTTACGATCGTTATACCACCTAATTACAGCGTACTCCGTCTTGATCAGCACCCTGCAATGCAGACATCAAAAGACTTTTATACACGCTCCCTCTAACGCCGGGAAATGCGTCAGCACCTACTCTGCCCTGCAGCGCATAAGATCAGGATCAAACCATCTGCTCCCCCATCATGACCGCCAGAACCTTTCAGCCTGCAACTCAGGAGTGATCTTCGACAAGCCCATACTCGCGCCGGCTCCCACCCTGGACATACCCGAAAGACCATCCCTGCTGTCCATACGCCCTTCACGTGAGATCGGGCATTTTGCATTGCCTTACACAAATCTCACGGATCACGACGCATAACTGACAAAATATGTCCTTCCAGTACGCCCTACCAGCTCTCTGTAACTTTCTGACCCTGTGTACTGTCTCCGTCATCGTCTTTGAAATCATAAAAATATAGTATTAGTATAAACTTCACGCTTCTCACTTGTCAAGTAAAAAAGCGAATTTACAGCCGATTTACAGCCGACAGTAACACTGTCATCATCCATATCAGAACCCGGTTCTGTTAATATCCGAAAACAGTTGAAACGATTTTAGACAGATTTTTTTGACGATAAAACAAGGATTTTGTCAAAATAGACAAAAATCGTCATTGGCCAATTCTGTCTCTTGAAAAACACGCCAAATGTGCTTACAGTAATAATATCTTAACTATTTCATTCCTCATAGTTACAGACAAAACCTAAGTTTTCAGACTGCGCTTCTACAGCGCAGTCACATCCCAAAGAAATCTTACAAATTTATTAAAATTGGAGGCTTTTACAAATGAAAAATTCTACTTTCAAAAAAATTCTGATGATGCTCGCTCTTGTTGTCATTGTACAAAATGGTGCCCTTATTGCTGTCAATACCGACGGAAATACTGGTTCCTACTCTGAGGAGGGCGGTGCTGCTCCCTGCAGTGATCTGCCTGATATTGATGAAAATTACGACTGATACAATTTATCACCAAAAAACTTCTCGTAGAATGTTTGTTTACAAAAATGGCTGAGTAAAATGCACTGTTTTAATTGCTCAGTCATTTTTTCTTTATTAATCCTTTCGCCACCTTTTGTACCTTGCTCTTTCTGATTCCACAAATAATCATAGAGCATATTACCAACTACCCAGACTCTCTTGCTTCTTAAGTCTTCTTGTAAGACTTTTTTATCTAAGTTTATCGCAGATTGATGTTCCCCTATATTTCCTAATTCATTCGCAACACAAATCATTGCATATTCATACATAGAAACACAATCTGATAATTCATCTTTTTCTTCACACTGTTTGAAATAGCGCAATAGAAAATCCATATATTTTCTTTTCTCAGCTTCGTCAACGCCCTGTATTTTCTTGCGGATACACATCATTTCCATCTCCGTCAAATAAATCTCATCAGCGCGAAAAAAATCCTTAGCGGTCAATGTGCACCTTAATACCTTCTCTTCCCTTGCCGCAAATTCCTCCTTCGAGATTTTTCCCTCTTTCCAGTCCAGGGAAGCTTCCAGGTCTGCTAAATATTGCCTGTTTTCTGGAATATCCAGTGAAATTTTTTCCCGTATCTGAATGAATAGTTTCCGGCATTGCTCAAAATTCCGGTTATTGCGGCAAACCAGTATCTCTCTTTTTAGTCTCAGCACTTCACGATCATTTGTCACAATCCGCGCCCGTTGAAACTCCTTGGACAGCCCGAGCTTTCTCAGCAGGGCACTCACAAGTGCGTGCTGCATATTGGCCTCTTTCTTCTCCGCCCTGCGCAATGTTCTGACCGAGCAGATTCCCTTGCTCAGTTCCTTTTGTGTCAGTCCATACATTTCCCTGCGAATGCGCAGAACATCCCCTATATAAAACACCCACCGTTGTTGATACAGATAGGTACAATCCTGCATGTATGCCGGTACATCACATTCTGCTGAAAGCTTTTTCAACAGCGCTGTCAGTTCTGTACATTCCTCGTACTCTGCCTGAAGCTTCTCATCCTCTGTCTTTGTCTTCATGCATTCCAATATTTTGCTCTTTATCTCCAAAAGTTCCAACAAGAAAAAAGCCCTTCCCGCATCACGCAGCAGCTCAACCGCCCGGTTGCAGACTTTCAGGCCCTCGTTCCAGTTCTCCTTACTCCAGCCATCCCGCTTCGACAACACTTCCCGCAGATAATAGAACGCGATCTTGGGATAGACTTTTACCTTTGACAGATCATCATAGACCGCATTCTCAACAAATGTCATCAGATCCCTGCACTTTTCTGCAAAGTCCTCACCTTTATGATAAAATTCATATTCAAGGATCATATCGATCTCCTGAATACATAACAGCTTCTTCTCCAGGCACAGATGCTCTATATCAGGAACCGTACATCTCACTGCTTCATCGTAGCAGGCCGCTGTCCTGCCCGGGTCCGCTCCCTGCTGTCTGAGCACCTCCGCCCGCATCACAAGACAAAACTGCTGTTTTATCCTGTCATATACAGGCGCCTCCTTTTCATATGCATCGATCAGCGCCTGTGCTCCCAACGTATCGCGCCGCTCTATGGCGTACAGGATATTTCTCTGGTGTACCCACGCCGCATAATCCTCGATATTGAGCAGATTTTCATACAGATCACTGGAAATTCCCAGTCTCCCGAGCAGACGGTCCCTCATGTTTTTGGGAATCGGACGCTGCCCTTTCTCGATCCTCGCAAGCTGGCTGACTGTCATCAGCCCCTCTGCCAGCTGTTCCAGATAGATCTTTTCCTCTCTGCGCACCCGCTTCAGAAATTTGTGAAAATCCTGGTCTGAATCCATTGGTGTTCTCATGACATTTTTCTTCTGCATTTTTCTTTTGTTATTCCTCCCTCCATAGTTTACAGTAAATTTATAACAATTCCCAAACGCAAACAAGGGACAGTGTTGTCCAAAAAACAACTCTGTCCCTCGATCATAAGACTGCTTTCCCAGCTATTCCAATGAATCAATATATTTCATATAATTTACAACCATCAGCGCGATCTTGAATGTCAGCGCGTCGTCAAACTTCCTGATGTCGAGCCCGGTGGACTGATGCAGCTTCTCGATCCTGTAGACCAGTGTATTCCTGTGCACATAGAGCTGCCTCGAAGTCTCCGACACGTTGAGGTTATTGTCAAAGAACTTCTGCACGGTCGTCAGGATCTCGTCATCCAGATCGTCTGGAATGTTATCCCCAAAGATCTCTTTCATGAAAATGCGGCACAGATTGATCGGAAGCTGGTAGATCAGACGCCCTATTCCAAGAGTGTTGTAGGCGCTGATCGGCTTCTCCATATAAAAGATCATGCCCACATCGCGCGCCATTTTCGCCTCCTTGTAGGATTTTGACACTTCCTTGAGCTCCGGCACTATCGTTCCGTAGGATACTTTTGTGATGAGCATGGCTTCCGCGTTGAGCATATCCACGATCACCTGCGCGGTCTGCTCGACTTCCTCATAGGAATCCAGCGAAGCGACCTCCTTGATCAGGATGATATTTTTCTGTTCCACAGCAGTCAGATAGCACCCGGTCTGTCCCTCAAAGATATTCTTTAACAGCTCCATGGAAATGTTATCCTTGTCATTCTGGGATTCGATCAGATACACGACGCGCGGCACTTCAGATACAATGTGAAGCTTCTTCGCGCGGTTATATATATCGACAAGCAGCAGATTGTCCAGCAGCAGGTTCTGAAAGAAATTATTCTTGTCAAAATGCTCCTTGTACGCGATCACCAGATTCTGGATCTGGCTTACCGCTACTTTTCCGATCATATAAGCATCCGCGCCTGCCCCCTTAGCGATCAGTACATAGAGCACATCACCGTCCTCAAGGATCTTCAACATATGATACCCACCCACGATCTGGCTGTCGGCCGGCGAAGTGACAAAATTCCTTACCAATTCCTGCGACACATTCCTGTTGTCAAATGTTGTTGCCACCGTAATTCCTTCCATATCGATCACACACAGATCAATCTTCGTGATGGTCTTGAGCTCGTCTATGCTTGTCTGAATTACCTGGTTTGAAATCACTGTTCAATTCCTCCTATCTCCTTCATATACGCTTGTGCAAAAAACCCGGGTGAAACATTCCACCCGGGTATAGTATCAAGAATATCACATATAACTAGTTGGTGATAATCTTCTCTGTCTCTTTGTCAAACACATGGATCTTCTCGATATCGATCGCAAACTTCACCTTGTCGCCAGGTCTTGCTGTTGTTCTGGGATCAACTCTTGCAGTGATCGGGAACTCTGCGAGATCAGCATACAGGAATACTTCTGCACCGAGCAGCTCGTATACGCGGATCGTTGTCTCAAATGTGCTGTCAGACTTTGCCTCTACCATCATCTGTGAATCGTAGATGTCCTCCGGTCTGATACCGAATGTAACAGTCTTTCCGCCGTATCCGCCGTCGATGAGCTTCTTGGACTTAGCGGGAGGAAG
Source organism: Lachnospiraceae bacterium (assembly GCA_009774375.1). Taxonomy (GTDB): domain Bacteria; phylum Bacillota; class Clostridia; order Lachnospirales; family Lachnospiraceae; genus COE1. The sequence goes on along the minus strand of VSNO01000001.1, from coordinate 34,815 downwards.
AGGAATAGAGAGTCCTGCTACCTTCAGGCTTGCTGTGTCACCCTTCACATCAACTGTAGCATCGATGAAGTTCATCTGCGGAGATCCCATGAATCCTGCTACGAACAGGTTCTGCGGCTTCTCATACAGGTTCTGCGGTGTATCTACCTGCTGAACGATACCGTCCTTCATAACTACGATACGTGTACCAAGTGTCATAGCCTCTGTCTGGTCATGTGTAACGTAGATGATCGTCGTGCCAAGTCTCTGATGGAGCTTCGCGATCTCGATACGCATCTGTACACGGAGCTTTGCATCCAGGTTGGAGAGAGGCTCATCCATGAGGAATACCTTAGGATTACGCACGATCGCACGTCCCATGGCAACACGCTGTCTCTGACCACCTGACAAAGCCTTCGGCTTTCTGTCAAGGAGTGCTGTCAGGTCAAGGATCTTAGCCGCTTCCTTAACCATTTTATCGATTTCATTCTTAGGAACTTTTCTTAATTTAAGACCGAATGCCATATTGTCATACACTGACATATGAGGATACAGAGCGTAGTTCTGGAATACCATCGCGATGTCTCTGTCCTTAGGCTCCACGTCATTTACAACCCTGTCGCCAATCTTCAATTCGCCGGAAGAGATGTCTTCAAGACCCGCGATCATACGGAGTGTAGTAGACTTACCACAACCAGAAGGTCCTACGAAGATGATGAACTCTTTGTCAGCAATCTCGAGATTAAAATTCTTAACTGCCTCGAATCCATTGGGGTAAACTTTACAAACATTTTTTAAAGATAAACTTGCCATTTTGAACTGCCTCCCGAATTATTGATATTTTGTTTGATTGAAAGAATTATGTATCTGGACATCCCTTCAACAAGTTATTTTGCATGTTCTAAGTATAGAATAAATTCGCCCAAATTACTATACCATAAATCCACAAAGATTTTTTAATACTTATGTAACAATTGCTTACAAGTCACCAAACGATTTCTGAATCCCCATTTCATGTAAGCATTTTGTCCAACGAACAATATCTATTCTGTACACTTTAACCAAATCAACAGATCATTTTGGTGCATCTGCATCATTTTTGAGGCTGCTTTCCGGCACTTCCACAAACTTTCCATTGCGAAAGACTTTCACCATCTTGTTCTCGCGCTCGATCCGGTCGCTCTCCGCAAAGATCCCGCTGTCGCCCTCAGGACCATCTGCCCTCCCTGATCCCTCCGGACTCCCGGCAGTAAGCGCCTCCTCATACTTTTTGAACACGCGCAGCAACAGCACTGATTTCATATAGATCAGGATCCCAAATGCCAGCAGGATGATCACAGGCAGGCTCTGCGGAACGATATAGAGCACGATGACCGGCAGCGCATAGACGGCCACCAGCAAAAATGCCGTCGGCAAATGTGAGAGCGCCATCAAAAAAGCATTCTTGACCGTATTTTTGACCGGGTTGACAAAGCGCGCCTGCAGCGGAAATATGAATACTACGCCCATGAGCACCACCACAGTCACAGTCGTCATGGCGATCCGGATCCACTGTGCAAACTCGATCCCGGAATAGGCAATGATCCTGTAATCAGCCGCCAGAACCCCGAACACGACGAGCAATACCAGCCAGATCACCGTTGCCTGCCTGAAGTTTTCCTTGAACGCCTTCCAGAACCCTTTTATGATATAGGTCTCCTCGTTTCTGACCATCTTAAAGCCCATATAATACGCCGCGGACAAAGCTGCCCCGATTGTAAAAAACGGAATGCTGAACACGATGAGCAGCAGGTTCAGGATCATAATGTCTGCCACTCTGTTCAGAAAATTCATCAACGGACTGTCAAGCTTAAACATACTATAATTCTCCTCTCGTTTTGACTTTCCCCTTTGTTATTAAAACACCATAAAGAGTATTATAGTTTGTTTCATACGGCATTTCAACAAATAAAGTATTAAATCTTTTTCACCGGCATCTCTCAGCTGAGGCTCGAGTATACCTGATTGTAATTGCGCTGCAGCTTCTGGTGTGTCACCAGCGCTATATCCGCCTTCTGCTTCGCCTTATCCATGATCTCGTCATAGTGCTTCAGGAAGGTATCCACCACGATCCCCTCATACTTTCCGGAAATAATGCCGTTGTTGAGGTCGTCGACGATCTCCTCCTTCGTGTGCGCCTCCCTGTAAGGCTTTGGTTCCATCGAGTTGATCACCTGCTCCGAGATCTGCAGGATCGCCTCCTTCTTTCCCATCACGCTCGCCTTGAGTCCGCGCGGGTATCCGCTTCCGTCAAACCGCTCATGGTGCCCTGCCGCGATCCGTATGATCTCCTTGGAGAGCTTGTTCTCCAGTGTCTTTTCCATGATATCCACGTGCGTCCTGATCAGGTTCTTCTCCTCCTCGCTGAGCGTCCTGGGCGCATCGAGCAGCTCCTTCGGGATCGCGAGCATGCCGATATCGTGCAGCAGCGCTGCATAGTACACTTCATTCTTGTCAAGCTCACTGAGTTTCAGTTTTCTGCCCAGCTCGCGGCACACATAGATGGTCGCCACCGTCTCGGATACCATCTGCTCCTCCTTGAGACCGGTACAGTACATGAGCATTTTCAGATATTTTTCCTTCTCGACGTCTGACAGGAGGATGTACTCAAGGCTCTCGCTGTACTCCGCCTTGTAGCTGTTGTCCCTGATCTTCGTAAAGATATTGTGCTCCTCCACCGTCCTTGCGAGCAGCCCGCACACTTCCGGGTCAAACTTCGTGCCGGCGTACTTGTCGATCAGCCTGTACTCAAATTTCGCCCCGAAGGACCGCTGCCAGATGTCCATGATCTCCGCCACTTTCAGGACTTCCATCTCAAAGCGGTACTTGTAATCCATATCCTTTGTCTTGCTGTAATCCATATGATGATAGAGGATCATCTTGGACTGCTCCTCCAGCGGCGAGAGATACCGCAGGAACAGATAGCCATAGATGGAGTGCGGCGTCGGATTCTTGGACTCAAAGGTCAGCGGCTTGCGCACATCGTCCGTCTTGTTCGCCCCGATATCATGGAGCAGCGCCAGCACCATGTAGTCCGCGATCTCATATTTTTCATAAGTTCCCTGTGTTTCCAGCATCTTTGCCATGATGTAGCTCACCCGCATGCAGTGATGTGCCATGCTCTTGTTCATCAGTCTCACTGTCTCATAGATCAGATCAGCCATATTTCTGCTTGTGATATACTCTACTGCCATTTCCCCACCTCTTTTATGTATTCTTGATCAATAATTCACAAAACGATCTCCCGCTTCATCGGCGTGTACCGGATGCCGTCGCAGGCCTGTTCCGTGTCCGTGTCCACAAACCCCATGCGGTGGTAGAAGCCCGTCGCATAAGGCGCTGCATTGACCGTGATGCTGCCGTGCCCCTCCTCCGTCAGGACGTACTGGCTCACATACTCGATCAGCCCCCTGCCGATCCCCCTCCTGTGATACTTCCCATCCACAAAGAGAAGCGATATGTGCGTCTCCGCCCTGAGGCTGAGCATCCCGACCATCCTGCCGTTGTCAAACGCGCCAAAAAGCTGGTACACTCCCAGCATGAACATTCTGTATAACACTGTATCCGTGATAAAATCCTGAAAACTCCCAACGCCCTCCGGCGTGTAGTCCTGCGCCTCAAACTGCATGAACGTGCGCCACGCCAGCGCCATGGCATCATCCCACTCACTGCGGTATGCTGGTCTTATGGAGATCCTCACCGGCTTGATGATATTTCTTCCCGGCCTTTGCCTGAACTCCATCTCATCAGTCACCTTCTTACTTTTTAAGAGTCTTTTTCATACACGCTCTAGTATAACACATCTTTTCCAGATTGTATATTTTTTGTCACAAATTCAGCAAAAAAGACACAGACTCTGTCACCAAGCCTGTGTCCTGCTGTTTTACTGGCATATAAAGAATTTTTCGAGCGCCTCGACAGCCTCGCCCTCGTCATTTCCCTCCGCGGCGATCGTCACGTTCATTCCCTCTGAGGGATTAAATGCAATGATCCCCATGATGCTCTTCGCGTTGATCCTGTATTTGTCATACTCCAGCAGGATCTCGCTCTTGTACTGGCTTGCGATCTGTACGATCTCTGCCAGTGGATGATCATATTTTTTCTCGATTTCCTTTACCTTAACTTCTCTTTTTAACACACCGAACCCCTCCGTTACCATCCTGTATTGCTGCATTCCATAAATTCAATCCGCACAATTTTGTAAACGAAAGTCATCGCATAGCGATACGCTCCCTCAATATAATGTAATAATTGCTTAAAATTTACTATGTATTATTGTCCGTTTTTTCAGGGCAAAAGTCAATGTTTTTTTAAGAATTTTTAAAGATTTATCAAAAAACCGTCTTTTTCACGAAAAAAAGACCTAATTTAAGTATTTCATTAGTATTTTCTGCAGAACATCCACATCGATCGGCTTTGTCATGAAATCGTCAAACCCTTTCCTGATATAATCCTCCCGCGCGCCCACTATGGCGTTCGCTGTCAGGACGACGATCGGCGTGCTGTGGCTTGCACTCCCTGCATTCCCATGAAGGTACTGCATCAGCTCTGTCCCGCTGATCTCCGGCATCATGTCATCTGTCAGAATCAGGTCATACACCTCCACGTCCAGGTGGTTGATCGCCGCCTGTCCCCCGTCTGCGCGGGTGACCTCTATGTCCAGCATCTCCAGGATCGAGGCGATCACCTCGAGATTCATCTCATTGTCATCCACCACAAACACTCTTTTGCCTGGGAAGCGCATCGTGTCCAGACCTTCCCCGCCCTGTCCGCCCTTCTCGCTGCCAAGCAGCTCGAAACGCTTTTTGTAATCGCCGATCGGCGCCTTCGAGACGACCTTCTGCGGGATCAGCACGCTGAAGCAGGAGCCCTTTCCGTACTCGCTCTCCACACTGATCCTGCCATCCATCAGCCCTGCCAGCCGCGATGCGATGCTAAGCCCCAGACCGCTCCCCTCGATGCTCCTGTTTTTGAGCCGGTCGAGCCGTTCAAACTCGGCGAAGAGTCTTGACATGTCCTCTTCCCTGATCCCGACACCGCTGTCTGACACCCTGATATCGAGCAGGATGTCCCCGCCGTCCTGACACTCCGAAACGCCCTGCTTTCTGACGCAGAGCTCCACCCAGCCTTTTTTCGTGTACTTCACAGCATTGGTCATCAGGTTCAGCATGATCTGCTTGATCCGCACTTCATCGCCGTAGAGCAGGTCCGGGATCGTTCCGTCGATGTCCAGACGCAGCTCCAGTCCTTCGTTTTCGATCCGTTCCTGTGTCATCACCACAACGTCGTTGAGCAGCGAGGAGAGCGAATAGTCCGAAGCTGTGATATCCATTTTTCCGGTCTCGATCTTTGAGAAGTCGAGAATGTCGTTTATCAGCGCCAGCAGTGTCCTGCCCGCGCTCTGGATATCGGCGGAATATTTCCTGATGCTGCCCTTCTCCGTCTCGTGCATGATCAGCTCGTTCAGTCCAAGGATCGCGTTGAGCGGCGTGCGGATCTCGTGGGACATATGGGACAGAAAACGGCTCTTCTGTTCACTCGCCTCCTCCGCCGCAGCTTTTTCGCGCTCCATGATGGCGTGATCCGCCTCCTCCCTCATGCGGTTGAGCTCGTTGCGGTTGCGAACGATCCAGACCAGCATACAGCCGCTAAAGACCAGCAGTCCGTATCCAAATGCGATCGAGCACGGATAGATGACCTCATTCCAGTAAAAGACTATGCTCGCCAGAGTGGACAGGATCACTGCGCAGAATCCCAGGACCACCTCGGCTGACGGTACGTTTTTTTCCTGCATAAAGCTCAGCACGCATGCCGCGATATCGACTACGATGAGCGCATGCACAAAAATATAAAAGTCCGATATACTCTTTGCGAAGAACACATAGGACGCCACGCTTGCCGCCACGACCATAAAATTGACAAGAGCCAGCACATCATAGCGCACCTGACCCGGAAAGAACGCGTACTCCGCAAACAGCACGATCGGGACAGGCAGCAGGAGCATGGAGATATTGTTCAGCCAGCTGATGATGGAGATCCGCTCGACAAAGCTCTCCATACAGCCGCTGTCCGTCGCGATATAGATCACAGCCAGGATCAGAAACAGCGTAAGCCACTTGAGAGGCCGGACGTCACGCAGCTTGTCGATCAGGATCGCGGAATGGCTCGCGACCAGATTCAATATGATGAGCACAATGGCGGCCACACAGATGATGAGACTGTCTTTCGTCTCGGACAGGATGTGGCGGATCAGGGCATATCTGTCACCAAGCGCCATAAACTGGATCGTCGAACTCTCATTCCTAGTCTCGTTGTCGAGTTCTATCGTGATCGTGTCCCCCGCCTTCAGCCCCGACGCCGGCACCTGATGCAGCATATACATGCGCCTGCTGTGAGCGCGGTATTCCTCGCGGAAATAGTACTCATACCATACAGTACCGTTGACGTAGACTACCGTGTCAAGTGCCCTTGTCCGAAAGCACAGATATTCCTCCACGGACGGCGTGAAGTCAAGTGTCTTTGTGAGCGATACATGTCCATCCTCTGTATGGACTGGCAGATAGTGCTCTGCCCGCGGCACTATCTCCCCCTTTTCCCCTGTCACGCCGGTATAATGCCAGCCATCGCCAAACCACACATCATTTTTTCCGACATTCTTAAAATGACGCTGCACCGGAGCCTGCAGACAGATCAGCACCGTGATGAGGAGCACGGCCGCCAGCAAGGTGAAGTACACCACCCTGATCACAAATCGCAGGTTCATATTCTTGTCTCTCTGGTCTTTCATAATATCCCATATTCCTCCGTATCGCCTGCGGCCAAAGCCTGCCGGCGCCTGAGCAGTTCCTTCAGCCGCTCATATTTTTGTCCTCTGTCAGCGCCCATAGGTAACCGATCCCGTATACCGTCTTGATGTAATTGTTCGCATTTAGTTTATTGCTGAGCGTGTGCACGACCTCTGCCAGGATCTCCTCATCTATGTACAGCGTCCCGCTCTCCAGCTTCAGTTTATCCACCAGCGCCTTCTTCTTGAGCACGATCCCTTTATTTTCCACCAGATTGCGCAGCAGGCACTGCTCCACCCGGTTGAGCCGCACATTTCTGCCCGCGGCGCTGTACTCGCCGCTGTCAAAGTTGAACACATAATCGTCGATCGCCACAATGTGCTCACCGATCATGCTCCTGCGGCTGCCCGCACCGATCGCCTCAAAACGGCTGATCGCCCGGAAGCTGGAATTCCTCTTGCCGCGTTTGAACTGTGTCCAGACCTTCGCCTTGAGAACAGATATGTTGAAGGGTTTCGTGATATAATCTGTCACTCCCTGTCTTCTGAGCTCCGACATATCGGGTTCCCTGTCATTTGAGACGACAAGGATCACCGGGACATCCCTCGATTCGTAGAGGCCAAGTCCCAGTTCATAGATGATGTCATTGCCGTCCCCATCCGGAAGTTCTGTGTCAATGATGATCTGCTGGTACTGTTCACTCTCAAGCAGAGCGGTAGCAGATTCAAACGTCCCGCAGCTGAAAGCATGTGTATCGTTATCTGTCAGCGCCCTGCACAGTCTCTCTGCCAGCTTGAAATCAGCTTCAATAATCAATAATCTGTTCATGATCAATTCCCTTTTACACAATTGCAGGCAGTCCCGGATCTGTGCATATCCGGCGACTGCCGCCTGTTTTCTTGTCTATTAGAAGTATAGTCCCTATCGGCCGTTTTATCAATATCATTATGAAAAGTGCCAGAAAATTCATGAAAATGCACAATCTGCTCATGCCAGAAAACCCGCCAGGATCACGCTCGCCACAAGCCCCGAAAACGTGGACAAAAGCGCCCCCGCAAGCGTCCACTTCGTCTTTGTGACCCTCGCAGCCATGAAGTAGACCGACATCGTATAAAAAACTGTCTCCGTGCTGGCAAGCGCAAGCGAAGTTGCGAGCCCTGCAAAGGAATCTGTGCCGTATTCCTTAAAGATGTCCAGTGCAAGTCCTGTAGCCGCCGACGCTGAGAACAGCTTCACCACAAACAGGGAGATCAGTTCGTTGGGAAAGCTGTCAGAAAACAACGTGATCACATGTCCGATCAGCCCGCCCGCAAACTCCAGAAACCCCGATGCCCGAAGCACTCCCACAGCGATCATCAGCCCGATGAGGGTCGGCACGATCCCGGCGACTGTCCTCATGCCGTCCTTCGCCCCCCTGGTGAAACTCGCATAGATGTCCTTCTTCTGTGACAATCCCATCGCAACAATATAGAAGATCAACGCCGGGATCAGCATATTTGATATCCGTGTCATGGCGGACGCTCCTCAAACGCTGTATTGTATTAATGTATATTCCCGGGGCTGTAAAATTATGCAGCACACAAAAACGACTCAAATTGGTACTAATGTACTATGCCATTCGTCCCTTTTTCGGTATATATTTACTTTTGCAAAACAACTAAAAGTTAAATTTTACGAAGGAGTGAACGACATGGTCAACTTTGCATTCTGTTATGAGCGCGATGAACGATTGGATCTTGTGAAAAATGAGATATTAAAATATTTCCAGCGGCGGGAGGTACAGATCGCCGTAATGTGCTACCACAATGCCTATGAGCTTTTGCGGTGCCTCGACTGCAACTGTCCCGACATCCTCTTTTGCGACATGGAAAAGGAAGACGGGCTGATGCGCAGCACGGTTCTGAAAGCCAAGCGCCGGAACAGGAAACTGATCTCCATCATCACAAGACAGGAGGACTATACTCCCCCTGTCGAGGATGTTCTGTTGGAGCCAATGTATATCCTGCCGGATCTGAGCCGGAAATACCTGTGGCCCTATGCCTCTCTCGCCTATGAAACATTCCTTGATGATTCCGATTCCTTCTCCTACTATGTCAGGCCGGAATACTTCCATGTTCCCATAAATGAGATCCGTTATTTCGCCTCGGAGGGAAGGCGCACCCACATCATCACTGCCAGCCGCCGCGATTCGTTTTACCAGAAACTCGATATGGTAGAAACACGCCTCCGCCCGAAAAACTGTCAATTTCTGCGCATCCACAAATCCTATCTGGTCAATGCCGGCTGTGTTTCCGGTTTCAACCGGGATTATGTGACGCTCACGACCGGTGAGCGTCTGCGCATCAGCAAATATGAGTACTACAGATCACTCAACGCCCATCTGCAGGATCTGAAGAATACAATGTCTGGACGCCGTCCGCAGTACTGGGAACAGTGACAGCATTCATCTCCACGAGGGTATTCCCATAGCTGTCCGGTGTCAGATAGGCATTGTCCAGGCCGCACCACCCATTGCCAGGCTGATTGCTTCTATTATATATGGCGATCACCTGATGTTTGAGAAGCCCGGACGGCACAATGGCATCCTCAATATCCTGTCCGTCCTCTATGTAACCGATCCGTGTGATCCCCTCCGGAAGGTCGATTGTGACGACACTGGCAGCATTCCCTGTCGCGAGCGCTTTCTCCAGCTCCTCAACATATGTGATCATATCCTCCGTTGTCATCCTGTGCACAAGCTCCGGCGCCGAACTGCTCAGACCGGCCAGGCGGAGGCCGCCGGCCTTCTCCAGCGCCGCAAGGGTATCCACATCAAAGAATGTATTCACATTCATGGGGATATAGCTGCCGTCATATGCATATTCCACGGCACTCACCCGCGTATTCTGAAAGGTCAGCGCAAATGAATTGTACTCCGGCAGGTATGACTGGAACGTCATGACATAGGGACACAGATAGCTCGCCATCGTACAGTCTTTCACAGTCAGGGATGCCTCACCGCTCATCTCTTCCGTGATCGGATCATGCATAAAGATACAGCTGCCGCCCCCCATGGAGACCAGCTCACAGTTTTCAAATCGAACAGCGCTCTTTCCACGGGTACCGATACCGGCAGCATGGTTATTCTCAGAGATAATGCGGCAGTTTTCGAAACTGACCGTTCTTCCATACAGGAAATCCGAATCAATATGGACTGCATATCCCCTGTAATTCTTCTGCCGGTCCCAGCTGTCCCCGACAAGTTCCGAATTTATTTTGGCGATCTCCTCCTCCGTGAGGACCACCTGCCCTGCCCCGCTGCTCCTGCCGTACAGCGTCAGATTTGAAATCCTTCCTGCCGCCACGGTGAGCGGCGCTGTGCGGTAAGAGATCGTATCATACTGCAGGATGCAGAGATCCCTGCTGATGCCGGTTATGTTCAGTTCTTTTCCAATGACCTGCACTGCCTCATTGTAGATCCCTGGATAGATGATCAGCGTATCGCCGTTCGACGCGTTGTCCACGCCTTCCTGTATCGTCGCAAAGTCCCCTGTCCCATCCTGGGCAATGATATACTGGCGCGCTGTCCGCACCCTTTGAGGCGCCCTCTCCTGCGTCCGCGCAGGAGAGGGAACCGGTCTGGGCAGCTCCGCCGCGGCTGCCTTGACCCCTGCCGTCAGAATACCTGCCGCGGCTGCCAGCACACATATGGCGCCGATGAAGCGTTTTCTCCTGTCTTTTTTATTTATTCTGTTATCTCTGTCAATCTGTCTCACAAGCATGGTTCCATATCCTTCGTCTCTTCACTGTTGTATTCTCGTTTTTGTATCTATCATAAATATGCGCTCAAAAATGCACCGGGCGGCTTTCATCAAACGCTGCCGCACGCTATGCTATCGCACTGTCCCGATGATCTCACTCAGGTTCTCGATCCCATACTGCTGCATGTACGCCTCGATCCCCCTCACCACCTCAACTGTCGTGTAGGGATTGACAAAATTCATCGCACCGACAGCGATGCCTGTGGCGCCCGCGAGCATAAACTCAATCGCATCCTCCGCGTCCGCGATCCCGCCCATGCCGATGATCGGGATCTTGACCGCGTTTGCCGCCTGATACACCATACGAACCGCGACCGGTTTGATCGCAGGACCGGAGAGCCCCCCTGTCTTGTTCGCCAGTGCGAAGGTTCTTTTGTGAATGTCGATCTTCATGCCGGTGATCGTATTGATCAGCGACAGCGCATCACTTCCGGCTGCTTCCGCCGCCCGCGCCATCTCCGCGATGTCCGTTACATTGGGGGACAGTTTCATGATGATCGGCTGTTTTGCCTTTGCCTTGATCTCTCTGGTAATATCAAACAGGCATTTGGGATCCTGTCCAAAAGCGATCCCGCCGTGTTTTACATTCGGGCAGGATACATTGATCTCAAGCATGTCCACGGGCTGGTCCGCCAGCTTCTCCACCACCTCGACATAATCCGACACGGAACGCCCGCAGACATTGACAATGATCCGCGTGTCATACTGCTTTAAAAACGGGATATCCCTCTCTATAAACACATCGATCCCGGGATTCTGCAGACCGATCGCGTTGAGCATGCCGCCGTAAGTCTCCTGCACGCGCGGTGTCGGGTTCCCCTCCCACGGCACATTGGCAACACCTTTTGTCACAACTGCGCCCAGGCTGTTCAGATCGACAAATTCCGCATACTCCATGCCGGAGCCAAACGTTCCCGACGCCGTCATCACTGGATTCTTAAATGATACGCCCGCTATCGTTATCCTTGTATTCAACATCCTTACGCCTCCTCGCTCTAGATCTCCACATCCTCTGCGGCATAGACCGGACCATCTGTGCAGATCCTCGCATTGTTCACATGTGAGTGATGGTCGGTTTCCCTCGTCCTGACGACGCACCCAAGGCACGCACCGACACCGCACGCCATCCGCTCCTCAAGGGAGATATACGCCTCAATGCCCTTCTGCGCCGCGTACTGTTTGACCGCGCGCAGCATCGGCATCGGTCCGCAGGCAAAGATCACATCCGCCTCCAGTTTCTCCTCCTCGATGACATTCATGACATTTCCCTTTGTCCCAACACTGCCATCCTCCGTAGCGATATGAACGGGGGCGTATCTTGCCAGATCCTCCGCCAGAAAGAGCTCCCTGTCCCGATAGCCGACGATCACATCGACGGACGCTGCGCCCTCAACTGCCTTTGCGAGTGCGAGCATGGGCGGGATCCCGATTCCGCCGCCCATCAGAAAAACGCGTTTTCCCTCTGCTTTTTCCAGCGGAAAACCATTTCCGAGCACTCCGAGAATATCCACGCGGCGGCCTGCCTCGTACCCCGAGAACTCCGCTGTCCCTTTTCCTGCCACGCGGTAGACTATGCGCAGTCTGCCGTTTGCGGCATCTGTCTCGCAGATGCTGATCGGACGCGGCAGGAGCACAGACTTGTCCTGTGTGTACACGCTGATGAACTGTCCCGGCCTTGCCTGCCTTGCCAGTGTCGTGCTGATCCACATGTCGTAGATCCCCGGCGCAATCTGCTGCTGTCTGTAGACCCGGGCAGCTTCCTTTTTTTTTCGTTCCATGTCATCCTCTCCTTCATCATTATCGCAATATACTTATCATATCACAAATTCCGAACTTATCAACACCTATCGCAAAACAACCTGAAAAACTGGTTACAGTTCGGCAAAGCTGAACTGTTACAAAAACTGCCCTGCCAGAGTATCCGCAATACTACTGGCAGGACAGTGTTTTATCCCTGTGTATAGCGCGACAGGAACTGCCTTGTGCGCTCTTCCTTCGGGTTTTCTATGACTTCCGCAGGCGGCCCCTGCTCCACGATATACCCATCGTCCATAAAGATCACGCGGTCTGCGACATCGCGCGCAAATGCCATCTCATGCGTCACTATGATCATGGTCGTCTCCTTGTCCGCAAGTTCCCTGATCACCCGCAGAACCTCCCCTGTCAGCTCCGGGTCCAGGGCAGAGGTCGGTTCATCAAAACACAAGATATCAGGCGTGAGCGCGAGTGCCCGCGCGATCGCAACGCGCTGGCATTGCCCGCCGGAAAGCTGATGCGGATAGTTGCCCATCCTGTCGCCGAGTCCCATCTGGGTCAGCAGCTCCCTGGCGTGCTCCTCGATCGCAAGGTTTATCTCTCTTTTGCGCACTTTATAGTCCTCAGCCTCCTTTGCGAGGAGCTGCCCTGCAAGCATTACATTCTGCAGGGCGGTATACTGCGGGAACAGGTTAAACGACTGGAATACCAGGCCAAAGTGGAGCCGCTTCTTCCGGATCTCCCGCTCCGTCGTCGTATCCGGGTCTCCCGCGTCGAACAGGGTCTCCCCATTGACACGGATCATGCCTGTATCCGGTCTCTCCAAAAAATTCAGACAGCGCAGCAGGGTCGTCTTTCCACTTCCCGAAGAACCGATGATTGACAATGTCTGTCCCTTTTCCATCGAGAAGCTGATGTCTTTTAACACCTGCACTCCCCCGAAAGTCTTCTGTATGTGTTCTGCCTCTAAAATAGCCATATCCTGTCCTCCCGCTCATTTGAAATAATCGAGCTTTTTCTCAAGGTATCCCAGAAGCACCGTCAGGATCCCATTGCAGACAAGATAGTAAACCGCTGTAAAAAACAATGGCCATATGGCGCCCGAGATTCCCTGCGAACCTTTCATAAATGCCTGCCCCGCCCATATGATCTCCTGCAGTGCTATGATGCGCGCCAGGGAGGTATCCTTCACCAGCGTGATGATCTCGTTGGACATCGGCGGAACGATCCGCTTGATCATCTGAAGAAGCTTTACTCTCACAAAGATCTGCCTTCTTGTCATGCCGAGCACAAGGCCAGCCTCCGTCTGCCCGACGGGGATCGACTGAATGCCTCCGCGGTAGATTTCTGAGAAATAGCACGCATAATTCAGGATAAACGAGAAGCTGGCTGCCAGAAAGCGTCCGTTCTCGCCGCCTCCCCAGATCGGATTGTGCAGTACTAGTCCCGGAAAATAGTAAATGATCAGCAGCTGGATCATGAGCGGCGTGCCGCGTATGATCCACACAAGCACCTTCGCGCAGTATCTCAGGGGTCTGAAATGGGACATCGAGCCAAACGCAATGACCAGCCCCAGCGGAAATGCCCCCGTGAGTGTGACAAAAAACAATTTGAGTGTCTGCAGAAATCCGATGTTCAATGAATGGATCACGATCGGAAACTGTTCTGTAAAAAGCTGCATATAACTCCTCCGCGCCGCCCGCTCTTACTGTTCTACGAGAGCGGCCTGGACGCCGTATCTCTCAGCAATCTCAAGCATACTGCCGTCCTGATAGCTCGCGGCAAAAAAATCGTTCAGGGAAGCGGCAAGGTCTGAACCTTTGCGGAATCCGACACCATATTCCTCATCATTCAGGCCGATCGTGTATGTAAGATCCGCATACCCGGTCCCCTCGCCAACCATGGCTGCTGCCATCAGGGAGTCGATGATCGCTGCATCAGAGGTTCCGGCCGCGACTTCCATCAGGGCATCCGACTGCGCTTTGACAGGCGTGTGCGGAAGCTCAAGCGATATCGCCTGCTGTTCACCGGCGCTGCCCGCCTCGACTGCAAAATTGTACTGTGAAAGGTCTGATTTTTCCTGGAAATCATCTGCCTGGGCAGACGGCACTACGATCACCTGGGCATTGTTGCAATAAGCGGCGGAGCACTCCATAGACCCTGTCACTTCCGGCGTCAGGGTCATACCGTTCCACACACAGTCGATCGTCTTTCCATCCAGCTCCAGGATCTTGTTATCCCAGTCGATCTCCACGAATTCTACGGACACGCCGAGGCTTTCCGCAAACGCCTTCGCCATATCGGCATCAAAGCCGATCCACTCACCATTTTCATCCTTGTAATCCATCGGCTCAAAATCTGTGATCCCGACCACGAGTGTCCCCTTGCCTTTGACATAATCAAGGTCGGATCCGGATGTCTCTGCCCCTGCATCGTCCGGTGCGGACTCCGCCGCCTGCGTGGACTCCGATGTCGTACCCTGTTCTGTCTGCACGCTGTCCGTCGGCGCAGCAGGCGAAGCACTGCCGTCAGAAGACGCCGCCGGCGCGTCGGAACTGCCGCAGCCTGCAAGCGGCAGGGTTAACATAAGGGTTGTAGTAAATGCCAAAGCCATTCTGGTCAATTTTTTCATAATGATCCTCCATTCTTTTCATCGCACATGAATCTTCACACGGATAACAGCGATCAGCTCTTCCGCCAGGTCTCAGCAATGTGACCGCGGTCCGTTATTTCGCACATCACTATGTTAGCAGTTTAATTGGCTAAAGTCAAGAAAAAGGTTGAAGGTTACAGTTCAGCCTAGTATAACCCGCACTAAATAACCCTATGTTTCGCTTGTCTATTTTCCTGATAGCACTACTCCCCAAGCCTCGACGTAGCCACCGCTACGCCTGCGTTTGGGAAGCAGCACTCTCAGAAAAATATTCTGCGCCAAACATTAGGGTATTTAGTGTGGATTATACTAGGACTTTGCACTACGCTGCAAAGTCCGTAAGAACACGTAGTGGTTGAGAAGCATCAAGCCCATCGCATGCCGAACCTTGTTCGGTTTGGCGATATTTGCATGGCTTGATGCCTGTAACAGGAAGCCGAAGGCTGAACTGTTACGGTTGGAGAACAAAATGGGCGCCACCATAAAGATGA
This sequence comes from Lachnospiraceae bacterium, assembly GCA_009774375.1. Taxonomy (GTDB): domain Bacteria; phylum Bacillota; class Clostridia; order Lachnospirales; family Lachnospiraceae; genus COE1. The sequence goes on along the minus strand of VSNO01000001.1, from coordinate 19,313 downwards.
CGCCCTGAGATTATGCCATTATGCCAGAAATGCCTTCACCTGCTCGTACACGCCCTTTGCGTCGAGCTTGTACTTCTCCACCAGCGCCGCCGCGGAGCCGGACTCGCCAAATGTATCCTGCATGCCGATCTTGCAGACAGGCGCCGGATACGATTTGCAGAGCGCATCGCACACCGCGCTCCCCAGTCCGCCGATCACGGAATGCTCCTCCGCTGTCACAACCTTTCCGGTCTTTTTTGCCGAATTGATGATGATCTCCTCGTCGAGCGGCTTGATCGTGCAGATGTTGATGACCTCCGCGCTGATGCCGTCCTTCTCAAGCATCTCGGCTGCGCCAAGTGCGGAGTCCACACAGATACCGGTCGCCACGATCGTGACGTCGCTGCCCTCTCTCACGACCGTTCCTTTGCCGATCTCAAATTTGTAATCCGGCCTGTCGTTGATGACAGGAACTGCCGCGCGTCCAAAACGTATATACACAGGGCCTTCATACTCTACCGCCGCGTGCACCGCCGCCCTTGCCTCGACATCATCTGCCGGGCACATAACAACCATGCCCGGGATCGTGCGCATCAGGGCAATGTCCTCGTTGCACTGGTGGGACGCACCGTCCTCTCCAACCGTGATCCCCGCATGTGTCGCTCCGATCTTCACATTCAGGTGCGGATATCCGATGGAGTTTCTCACCTGCTCAAAAGCGCGCCCTGCAGCGAACATCGCAAAAGAACTCATAAACGGGATCTTTCCAGTGAGTGACAAGCCGGCCGCGATACCTGTCATGTTGCATTCCGCGATACCGCAGTCGATATGCCTCTCCGGAAACGCCTTCTTAAACACGCCAGTCTTGGTCGCCGCCGCAAGGTCAGCGTCAAGTACGACCAGGTTCGGATTCTCTTTTCCGATCTCAACGAGAGCATTTCCATAACTCTCCCTTGTTGCTATTTTTGAAACGACTTTGTTCGTTTTTACATCTGCCATTTTCTTTCTCCCTTCCGCGCCTACGCCAACTGCTGTGCGATCTTCTCTAAATCTGCCATCGCCACTGCGTACTCCTCATCGTTCGGAGCCTTGCCATGCCAGTCCACGTTTCCTTCCATGAACGACACGCCCTTGCCCTTTAAAGAATGAGCGATGATCGCCGTCGGCATGCCCTTTGTCTCCCTTGCCTCCCTGAACGCTGCGCGGATCTTGTCAAAATCATGCGCATCATCCAGATCGATCACATGGAAATTGAACGCTTCAAACTTCTTGTCGATCGGATATGGAGAACAAACATCCTCGATCCTGCCGTCGATCTGCAGCCCGTTGTTATCCACGATCACGCAGAGGTTGTCGAGCTTTCTGTGCCCTGCAAACATGGAAGCCTCCCAGACCTGTCCTTCCTCGATCTCGCCGTCGCCGAGCAGTGTGTACACTCTGTAGTCCGCATTGGACATCTTCGCCCCGAGTGCCATGCCGCACGCTACGGAGATCCCCTGTCCGAGAGAGCCGGATGACATGTCAACACCCGGTACATGCTGCAGGCAGGGATGCCCCTGCAGATAAGAACCGAGCTTTCTGAGCGTCACCAGATCCTCAACCGGAAAATATCCGCGGTTTGCAAGCGTCGAGTATAATCCTGGCGCCGTATGTCCCTTCGAGAGGACAAAGCGGTCCCTGTCCGCCTTCTTCGGATCCTTCGGATCGATGTTCATCTCCTCAAAATAAAGATACGTATAGATATCCGCCGCCGATAACGATCCGCCCGGATGTCCCGCCTTCGCCGCATGAACGCCCGTGACGATGCCCTTACGAACTTCATTTGCCATTTTTTGAAGCTCCAAATTTGTCATTGTTTTTTCCTCCATTTTTTATTCAACTACAGTTTCATACCAGATGATGCCTTCCTCTTCCAGCTCCTCCTCGGACATGCCCTTATATTTTTCCTGCTCCTCCTCGCTCAGATCATCAGCCTGGAATTTCTTGTCATAAACATGTTTCCCCACTATCCCCAGAAGTTTCCTGACGTTCTCCAGATGCTCTGAACCAAACTCCTGATAACACGTTCCCTGGCTTTCTGCATTGAGTGCATCATAGAAATCCGATACGCATACGCCAAACAGATCCAATATGCCTTCCAGCGGATACTGTGAAATATCATCCGGGGTCTCACCCTCTCCCAGACTGGGTTCCTGCTCAAATGTCAGGGAGGTCACATACATTTCTTCCGACTCCCACGAACTCCCTCTATAATAGGGATTCCTGCCTTTATAAATATTTTCTTCCACTTTCTCATAGGCAGAAGTCAGATACTTATCGGCATTATAGATCTGGATATTTTTCATTGTCCACTCCTCCAAAGAAAACATGCAAAACAATTTGCCTATATCAATATATCATAAAATGTGTTGTGCGTAAATGAACAAACTTGAAAAAAATACCCTGCAGATTATAGATGCGCGTCTATTCCACCTTGTTTCCATAATACGCGTTGGTGCCGTGTTTCCTGTAATAGTGCTTGTCCTGGATGCGCTGCGGCGCCGGCTCCACATCCCTGTTCAGCTGCTCTGTGAAGAGTGCCATCTTAGCCACTTCCTCGAGAACGACTGCGTTGTGCACCGCCTCCTTCGCGTCCCTGCCCCACGCAAACGGGCCGTGGTTCTTGCAGAGCACCGCCGGGACAGCCATGACATCCTTGTCCCTGAAGGTCTCTATGATCAGCGTCCCTGTATTTTTCTCATAGCCCTCGTCGATCTCCTCCTGTGTGAGCACGCGCGCGCAGGGGATCTCCCCATACATATAATCTGCATGGGTCGTCCCGTAACACGGAATGCTCCTGCCGGACTGTGCCCAGCTCGTCGCATAGGTGCTGTGTGTATGTACGATGCCGCCGATCTCCTGAAATGCCTTGTAAAGCTCCAGATGGGTCGGCGTGTCGGACGACGGGTTGTATTTTCCTTCCACCTTATTTCCGTTCAGATCCATGACAACCATATCCTCCGGCTTTAACAGATCGTAATCAACGCCGCTCGGCTTGATGACAAACAGGCCGCTCTCCCTGTCGACCGCGCTCACATTGCCCCATGTGAATGTCACAAGACCGTACCTGGGCAGCTCCATATTGGCTTCATACACTTTTTTCTTTAATTCCTCTAACATCACACTTTCCTCCATATAGATATTGATCAGGACAGGCTCTCCACTGCCGCGCGCTCGATCGCAAGCCCTCTCCTGTACCGCTCGATAAATGTCTCAAATCCTGCCACATCCTTTGCGTCCGGCTCCATGCGCACGGACTCTTCACCCGCAAATACTTTGCTGTTCAGATAATCGCTGAGCGTCTCATCCGCTCCCTTTTTCATCATGTAATTTGCAAGCACCGCGATGCCCCATGCACCGCCCTCACCTGCAGTCTTCATGACCGATACCGGAACGTTGACCGCCGCGGCGACCACCTTCTGTCCGACGCCCTCTGTCTTGAACAGGCCGCCGTGGCCAAGGAGCTCGTCAAGCGTGACATGCTCCTGCTTAAACAGAATATCCATACCGATCTTGATGGCGCCAAGCGCGGTGAACAGATTGACGCGCATAAAATTCGCGAGGGTGAACTTCGCGTCAGGCGTCCGCACAAAGAGCGGCCTGCCCTCCTCGAATCCGGTCACATGTTCGCCCGAGAAGTAACCGTAAGCCAGAAGCCCGCCGCAGTCCGCATCGCCCTCGAGCGCCTTCCTGTAGAGTGTCCCGTAGAGCTCGTCCATATCTGTCTTCTGCCCCATCGCCTCCTGAAATTCCCTGAACAGGTTCACCCATGCATTCAGATCCGAGGTGCAGTTGTTGCAGTGTACCATCGCCACAAGGCTTCCGTCCGGCGTTGTCACCAGATCCAGTTCATCATACGACTTTGACAGGTCTTTCTCGAGCACCGCCATCGCAAACACAGAGGTTCCCGCGGAGATATTTCCGGTGCGCTGCGCCACGCTGTTTGTCGCCACCATGCCAGTGCCTGCATCCCCCTCCGGCGGGCACATCGGTATGCCAGCCTGCAGCGTGCCTGTCACGTCGAGCAGCTTCGCCCCTGCTTCTGTCAATGTGCCTGCCCTGTCCCCGGAAACCAGGACCTTCGGCATGATATCCGCAAGCTTCCACGGATAGTTCCTGTCTGCGACGAGCGCGTCAAACTGTCCGATCATGCGCTCATTAAAACGTTTTGTAGCGATATCGATCGGAAACATACCGGACGCCTCGCCGACGCCGAGCACCTTCTCGCCGCTCAGCTGCCAGTGGATATATCCCGCAAGGGTCGTGAAAAAATCCACTTTCCCTACATGCTCCTCACCGTTCAGGATCGCCTGATACAGATGGGCAATGCTCCACCGCTGTGGAATATGATAGTCAAAGAGCTCTGTGAGCTTCTCACTCGCCTCCTGTGTGATCGTGTTCCTCCATGTCCTGAAAGGCACCAGGAGCTCTCCCTCGCTGTCAAACGCCATGTATCCGTGCATCATTGCACTAAACCCAAGTGCGCCAAGCGTCCTGATCGGTGTATCGTACTTCTCCTGCACAGATCTTACCAGATCCTGATAACAGTCCTGGAGTCCTTTCCAGACTGCATCAAGACTGTAGGTCCAGATATTGTTTACCAGCTGGTTCTCCCAGTCATGATTTCCAATGGCAAGCACTTCATGATTTTCGTCGATCAGCACCGCCTTGATCCTTGTCGAACCAAACTCAATCCCAAGGGCAGTCCTGCCGTTTTCGATCGCGTTTTTTGCATCAAATCCCATAAATTTGTATCCTCCTGTTTCGATAACATGATAAAACCGCTTTGTGACGATCCCATATCTGAACTGTCACAACACTTCCATATATCGTCATTATAGCAATAAGCCTGCGCCATTGCAAGTCTATTGTTTATTCATCCCTAAAATATTTTAGTTCCTGCAAAAATTTTATCAGTGTGATCTGTGCTGTCAATTTTCTGTAGTATCTAACAATATATAAAACACGTCCTGCCAAAGCGGATCCGATCCCCGGGTTCCAGCGCCACCGACTGGTTCACGCCCAAAAGCACACCGTTCCGCACCGTACCGTTCGTCGAGTTGAGATCCCGGACATAGATCCTGCCATCATGTTCCTCAAACCGCGCATGCATTTTGCTGACAGCGGCGTCATTGATCACAAAATCCGCTACATTGGCAAGTTTTCCGACAGTCATGGGAAGCCTGTCCAAGGAGATGTTCACTTCCTTTCCATTCATACGGCCGCACAGCACCCGCTCCTCCACGATGCCGTCTCCCAGATATGTCGTCTCACTGTGCTCTCTCTGAAGAAAATACTTCGTCTCCCGGCTTCTATCATATATATTTGCCGGCGAGCGGACGATACCGTCAGAATGATCTGCATCCCACAGAAGATCTTCCGGCGAGCGGTTGTCATCCCTGCTGTCTGCACAGCTGCTCCCGGCAGATGTATAAAATTGATCATCCTCATATGCCTCCTCGCCCTCCGCAGGTTCAAGCGCTCGGTCCTGTCGTCTTTTTTTGATAAAACATGTAAAAAACAAAACTGCTGCCGAGACCGCCATCGCCGTCGCCCCGTACAGATACAGCTCGCTGTTCCCGCTCAGTTGAAAAGAGTGGATCACCCGCGCCCCCAATATGATTGCCCCGGAACACAGCGACACAAGGATACAGAAGATCCCTCCGATCAGATCCCCGATATTTTTCGTTTTCCGCCCTGCGGCAGATTCCTGTGTATCAGCGTCCTCCTCACAGGGATCTGTCACAGGGCAGTCCCGCGCCTCCACAGATCCTCCCGTTCCTGTCAGATCAGGGATCCTGTCATGATGCCCGCCGTCATTCCTGACTGCAGGAGGCTCATCCTGCACCCTGTCCTTTTCCCTGTGTGCCATATTGACGATCACATGATCCATCATATTTCCGATCTCGCTGATGACATAGTTGGGGTTCCTGGTGTAGCGGTAGATCTGATAGCCCAGCATCACTGCATGTTCGTCTGTATGGTCGATCCTGGTGAGCAGCTCATCTACAAACTCCATAAAGGATATGCGCACATCCCCCTCATAATCCGGATAACAGACAAAATAGGGCTCCATCCTTTCCACATCAATATAGATCAGCTCCGGTTTTATGATGATCTGCGTTCCGTCCAGCAGATACTCCTCCAGTCGCTCAAAGAGGCACACGCAGCCGGACAGCAGCTGTCTCAGCTCGCCATACCGGATCTCGGCCTTGTCATAAAGTCTGTCCAGCGATTGGAGGGAGTTGATCTCATAATAGTATCTGCTCTCTCCATTGATCAGTCTGTGTGTGACAGGCAGAAGCCCGGGAATACGGTTTTCCAGAAGCATCTTCGTGCGGTAATCCGTATTCCTGTTCTCGCTTTTCCCGAAAAAACTGCACCTGCTCAGTATCATGTAATTGTGATTCATGCTCCTCTCGAAGCTGATCTCAGGCATATTCTCTTTCATGCCACTCCTCCTTTAGGATCCGTAGGACATAACAGCTCCTTACTCCGCGATCAGTCCATTCAATATCCTGCAGTCGCGGATCGTTCTTGCCGGCCGGAGCCGCCTTGCGCTCCTGCTGATATCAAGTGTCATATCGATCCCTGACACGTACTCGCCAAGCCACGCGGCAAACGGCATATTGACAGTGCAATGGTACGTCACTGTCACACTTCCTGCATCAGCCGCCACATCATAACGAAAATCATGCAGGGCAAACAGCTTTTCCTCAACCAGCCGCGCTGCAGCCGCACCTGCGGCCGCTTCCGCTTCCCCTGCCGTCTTAAAATGGCTGCTCGTCCCCCGAAGCGCCGCCTCGTATGCACTGTGCTCCAGGATACATCTGTCGTAACTGTAAAAGGCCAGGAAGATCATCATCACCGTAAAAAGCATCACCATGGGCAGGATCAATGCCGCCTCCACCGTGAAGTACGCAGCTTCATACTGTTTGGTTACATCTTTTTCGCACATCCTTATATCATAAAGCACACTACATACCCCGCAAATACTGCCGGCAGAAATGGAAGCCTCGTCTGTCTGCCGCCTATTCTGAAAGCCAGGACTGCGATCGCCGCGATACACGCCAGAAACGATGCCGCAAATACCACCAGCAGGCATTTGCGCGCACCCAGCGCGATCCCCAGCGCAGTGATCACGATACTGTCCCCTCTTCCGATCTGTTCCCTTGTCGCGATTGACACTCCGACTGCACAGAATCCGACTGCCAGTCCTCCCGCCACATCAGCTATGCCGGTCTCCTTTTTGAACGGTATCACCGCACAGCATGCGAGCAGCAGCAGGATGATCTGCACTCTGCTGATCTGTTTCTTTCTGACATCCACGATCCCCGCCGCAAACAGCATCAGACCGATCACGCCCAACAATCCTTTATAAAATAACAATTGTAACTCCATATTCTTTCTCAAACTCCTGTCCTGTTGACTTATGATCTTAAATTACAGTCTGCGCTCCAGCTGACTGGTCTCTCTCTCAAAATGCGGTTCATAGAACATTTTGAATGATCCTGCCGGCAGATAGACTGTAATATTTCTTTATATCGTTTTCATTTAATACATTATGTAATACAAATTAAAATATTCCTTATATTACTGCAGTGTGGTCCTCACCCGCACTTGCTGCAGGCACCTCTTCCGCCAGTCTCCGATATCGGCACCGCCATGACAGTCCTCTTCAATCCGCTGCATCCCAGTGTTGCGTGATACCGGTTCCCGTAACTGGTGATATAGACCACATTTCCGCAGGAGGCTCCGCATTCCCCACAGGGATAATATCTGCTGCCATCCTGACTTCTCTGCGCATCCAGGTAATCCTGGTCTACTGCCACGATCGATAGTTTCAGATAACTGCATCCTCTCGAGCGGTGGTACACACTTCCATCCGGCGTCATGTACACGATCTCCTCCTCCGCAGCGGCGCCACCTGCACTGCCGGCAGCATTGTCATACCCTGTCCACGCCCTGGTGCGTATTCTGCTGTACAGGATACGCTGCCGATATCCTACCACTGCCGCCGGCGGCTCGATGCGGTACTCCGCGACCAGATCGATCCAGTCATCTTCCTGCATCACGGAAGACCGCAGCCAGCTGATCGACGAGGCGCCTCCGGCGATCGGCGAACTGTTCAGATAAGCTGTTCCGATCTTCGTCCGCACCTTTCCCGCCGCATACAGATATGTCAGGCCAAGAGACTCCGCCGCCCCCGCCGAGCCTCCCCCCATCTGGCGGTACTCATAGCCGTACACCGCCATCTGTTTCGCCGTATCGTGCATGGCGGCGCTCATATTTCCCTGTAACCGGTACAGCTCCACGACAGATATGATATTCAGAAATGCAAACAGAAAAAACGGCAGCACGAAACACGCCTCCACAGTCATGCTTGCCTCCTGTCCCCTTTGTAACGTTTGAACAGGGGAGCAGGAGGACATTCTTTTTAACGCACAGACAAGACAGTATGTACATTTTTTCATGGAAAGCAAGACATTTCCCCCCTTCATCATCATTCTATCCTTTTGTTTTTTCTGATCCTGTTTCCTGTCACGCATCCAAAAGAACATCCGCCCACTCCTCTGCCTTTCATGTCATCTATTCATAGCACATCTTTTTATTCAATACAAAATCATGACCGTCCGCATCTGCAAAACCAAAGCTTACCTTCATGTAATCGATACATCTGTCTATCCGGAAACCGGCATTGCCAGCCGTCTGCCTGATGTCCATCTCCACGATATCGAGGCTTCTCGCCGCCTTGGTATCCCGATCCATCAGTCCCAGAAACACTCTCAGATAATCCTGATATGACAATCCTGACGCCTGATCACTGCCGCCGCCCGATATATTGAATGTAAAGAGATCAATGATATTTGTACTCCAATCGCCGCTTTCCTTCATGACAGGAACTCTCCCGCCGGCCATCAACTGCCGCATATCCGATACCGTCTCCAGGAGCGCCCACACGCCCAGAATGATCGCCTTCATCAGATCCGTCAGCTCCGGCGACAGGAGCAGTGCACAGATGACCGTCGCGGCCATCTCCGCCTGCGACTGTTTTGCGGAATCCATGCAGATGCTGGTGAGATTCGCCGCAGACCGGAGCGCGAACAGCACTTCCACATTGCGCCTCAGATTTCCGGCATCACTGTTCAATCCATATAAGATATACTCAATCTGATATTTCAGAAGTCCCGTGTCCTTCGGTTTCATGTGATTGCCGCACTTTTTCATCAGATATTCCCCGTATATCAGTTCGTCCATGATCCCATCCGGTCGGTCGATCCCTTCGTGCAGTCCGATCCCTCTATTGATCGTATTATTCTTTTTGCGCGCGGAGAAATATGGCCCTGGATCCATCACCGCACCCGATACCGAATCTCCGTCTGGAAATACCAGCGCCAGGATCCCGCCGCCGACTGCCTTGTCAAATGCATTGGATACCTTCTGATAGGAATATCCCTCCTCACTCTCCGCGCCGAACTCCACGATCCCCTTGTCCTTCAGCGCCTCCTCAAGCTCCTGCTTCTGTCTTGCGACCTCGCCTGCAGCATCCCTCTCTGTCAGTCCATTTCTTTTCACGGTATCCATGTGTTCCTGAACGGTTGATATCAGATCGCCTCCATAGACCGCTTTCATGTAATTCACTGCCTGCGCCTTCCACACTGCACACCCGTCATCACTCGCACAGGAAACCTCCAGGATCTCTAGATAAGGATTCTGCAGTTTTAGCAGATTGTGCTCAAACGGCATCTCGAGACCCTTGTCCGGCGTCATATTGTAACTCATATGATCTGACAGGTGCCTCTCAACCATGCCTGTGCCGCCGTTCGTTCCGCCATAGGAAGAGTCCACAAAAAACAAGTCATACTGATCCAGGATCTCCCTGTTGTATTCCGCGAACACGGAGTCCAGTCCCAGATCTGCCACGATCTCCGCCTGCGCCCTTAAGGCGCCTATCGCCGCGCCTTCGATCAGCACGAAGAGCAGCGACAGGACGATGCCAAAAATAAGGGAAAGGTATACTGTCAGATATGCATCATATCTTGCTCGCATTGTCTGTTACCTTCTTGAGGATCTTCTCCACAAGCGCCTTGATACTGTCCTTGAAGATCGCAACAAGCGCGACGAGCACCACGATGATCAGCACTACCTCAACTGTTCCCATTCCTTCTTCTTCCTTCATAAAGCTTCTAAAATTTCTCATCCTTTTTTCTCCTTTTCTCTCTTTGATGTTATTCCTGCCTAAAAATACGTCTTAAACGCCGGCACCATGATGATGACCATCGTGATCCCCAAGAGCATCATCATAGGCACTAACAGCTTTGTTCCTGCCTTTTCTCCCAGCTTTCGGGCCGTATGCTTGCGCTCCTCGAAAGCGTCAGCTGCCTCCTCCTTTAATAAAACCGGCAGATTGGCAGCACCCTTTCTGATATTCTGCGACAGCATGGTAGACAGCTTGTTATAGCTCGGAATCCGGCACCGCCTGCCAAAGCGCTCATACGCCCTCGCCTGCACGACACCGCTCTCCATCTCGTAGATCGTCAGCAGCATTTCCTCGTAGGCATACCGTCTGCCGCCTCCCTCCTCGCGCCGCCGCCTGTAGTCCCTCGCAATCTTATTCCACGCATTCGGGACGGTCATGCCAGCGCCAAGCAGAAGCGCCAGAGAGCTGACGATCTCAGGATAATCCACACGCATCTGCTCCTCCCTGTCCACAACCTGCTGGTACAGGTCCCGATCCCTGCCATAATACACCACGATCGCAAGAACCGGTGTCGCCGCCAGAAACAGCAGTCCTCTATAACTTCTCTTGTAGCTCCAGTGGATCTCCCTGCTCCCGCTCTCTGACGGAAGTGTCATATCCTGCTGTTCGCGGCTTGTTTCTTCTGATTCAGAGACCTCCCTGGCAAGACGCTCCTCTTTTCCGGGCTGTACTGCCTTGCTGTATATCCTGACCGCCAGATCACGCTCCATCTCGAAACTCCCGCAGGACAACACTGCCGTCAGCTCCATCAGAACAGGTTCGTCCAGCATATCCCGCACAAGCTTCCCTGTATAGTCCATATACGCGTCATCCGTGTGCCACTCCACCGTAAACGGATAGCCCTCCACACTGTTTACCAGATGCATGTCATACGCGATCCTGTCAAAGCTCTCATTTGCCCCCAGGATCAATTCCTCGATCCTGCCCATCGCCTCGTCCGCCATCTGTATCAGCTCCTCCTGGGCATAGCATTTTTCTGACAGCGTGACCGGAATATGGATCCGGTCCTCTCCATCATCCGCAACAAGCGATACGCTCTTTTTTCCATCCCCGTACGCATTGCGGCCTATCCGGTTATCCACAATTCTTGTCTCCATGCCGTCTTTTATCCACAAGACAACGGCCAGTACAACACCGCAGACCATGATCAGGCTGCAGACAGACAGCTTTTTGACCACATACTCCTTCTGCCTTTTCGCTATATCCCCTGCAGGCTCCAGCGTCTGCAGGTTCTCACGGACCGCGCTGTTGTACAGAATCCTCTCCGGTTTTTTCCGCATTGCCTCCAATCTGGTATACAGCCATCCCGCAAACCGATCCCCCACTTGTTCCACCTCCTCTCCTCCATGATCGTTCTTCTGTTTATACCTCGATATTTAATATCCTGTCCGAGATCCGGCACGCGGCGGCATAGACCACGAGCGAGCCCGTCATCAGCATCCAGCCGAAAATATTGTGATAAAGGCTCTCAAAATATCCCTTTGTCGTCAATGATATATAGAAGATGATAAAAAACGGAATGTATCTCATGATCTGCTGTTCGAACCGTTTCTCACTCACCACTGTCTCGATCTCACGCCGGATCTCCTGCTTGTCGCCGATGATCTCGGCCGTGTTTGCGATGATCCCCCGCATATCTCCCCCGCCTCTCTTTGCGATCTGAAAGATATCGGCAAAGTCCCTGATATCCTGCACTCCGCTTCGGTCAGCAAGATTGGCCAGCGCGTCCTCGAGCTGTATATTATTGCTCAGTTTGCGGAAGATCAGCCGCAGTTCGCCTGCCATCACCGACTCTTTTCCATACAAGAGCACGATATCCCTGTAAGATTCCTGAAAAGCGTTCTCGACGCTGTAACCCGCCTGCAGATTTGACGAGACACTCAGGATCACTTCTCGAAATTCGATCTCGAGCTTTCGCCTGCGCTTCACACACTCGGACGCGCCCTTGTCCTTGAACGACAGAAGGACAAACGGCATCAGCAGCAGCCACGCGATCACACTGTCATAAAAAAGCCAGCCCACCATCGCCATAAACGCGCCCCCGGCCAGGAGATACAGCACGATCTCATGTACGGAAAATGCGTAATCTGTATAGTCTGTCTCCGGAGGCAGCCGCCCCCTGGCTGTGATCTTATTGTTTTGTATCTTTCTCATTATCGTTTTTGCGCCCCTTTCCTGCTATACGGTTTTTATTCCTGCGGCACAAAGCTTTCCCGTATGCGTCAGCTCATCCGCTTTTGCAAATATTCCCACTACCCTGCCATTTTCCTCCCCTGTCTCCTGGAACTGGTACAGCGGCACAGTGATGATCTCACCGTTTTCGTATCCCAGTACCTCCACGATCTCCAGAACGCGCCGCGACTTGTCGCGCAGCCTGCCAAGGTGCACGATGATATCCACCCCCGACGCGATCTGCCTTCTCACCGCCGCAAGCGGAAGATCCATCCCCATCAGCACCATTGTCTCAAGGCGCGTGAGCATGTCGGCCGACGAGTTTGCGTGTCCGGTCGACAGACTACCATCATGTGACCGATAAACAACCTGCCAACCGACTGCCAAAAATAAAAGAAATCTCTCAAACTCTTTATGTATCGAACAGCTTCCCCCTTTCGGATTGAAGCTGCTACTTCGCTGTATTCTGGCACAGTTATTGTAAACTTAGTTCCTACTTTTAGAGTCAGATATAGACCACCATCAGGATTTACAATGATCTTATCCACAAAGTTATCAACAATACATCTATCTAGTGTTTCAATGTGTTGTAGTGATTCTAATTGCTCTTTGACTTTCTGTAACTGTTCCTTTATCTGATTGTCGTCTTTCGTATCTGTATCATATTCAGAAAGCACTTTTTGCAATTCTGTTATCTCTTCTTTAATAGAAGTGATTTTTTTATAAAAGTACTCCCTCATTTCAGAATCAGGGGCAGTTCGCCAACCCTCAAAGTAAGAATCTCTTTCCTTTTCCAAACTGTTCAGCTTTTTCTTTAATGCACTTATCTTCGAAATATTATCTGTTGAAGATTCAAAAGCTTCACTGATAATATTGTAAAGATTATCAAATATCTGCTCTGTATTTTCCAATGTTAGGTTAATCGCTTTCTTTGTAATGTTAGATAACACTATTTCATGAATCTTATTGTATTTATTGTTCTCACATTTCTCTCCTACTTCTTTCGCTTTCTTAGCAAAATAATCCTTATATGCACTGATAGTCTGTGCTCTGTCTGCATATACATGAACAAATTGTGTTCCACAAGCACCACAAAACACTTTTCCTGCGAATAGATGAAATCCCCTGAATCTAGCCTGTGATGCTTCTTTTGATGGCTTATCATAAGTAGATCGTCTCTCTGCTCTGATTTTCTGTGCAAGATTAAACAAATCTTTGTCTATAATTGCAAGCTCTGGTCTTTGCACTGCAATCCATTCTTCTTTTGGGTTTACAAATCTCTTTGTTTCTCTTCCTGCACCCAAATCCAACATCGAACCCCTTTTATTAATGTGAAACACTCCAACATAAGATTCATTGCTTAACCATTGCATAAGAGTTGCTGCTGTAACAGGTTTTTTACTATTTTTCCCATATACACCTATCTCTGCCAACTTCCTAGAAATCTCATTTACTCCAAAATCAGAGTACACATACCACTCGTATACCATTTTTACAATTCCTGCCTCTTTCTCATTTATTTCAATGTTTTTTGTTTCCTTATTCCACTGATATCCAAATGTCACATTGCTACTTGCAAGTGTTTTCCTTTCGCATCTAAGTGCATGAGTCATTTTGCCATATTCCGACTGCCCCCAAACATAGTCTTCGTCCAAGATGTCTTTGATTCCATTGATTAAACGTGAATTTCTGTCAGTGCTATCATAAATTTGTCCATCGGATAATGTCAAAATAGAGAACTTGTAATCCCTCATCATTTCTTCTAACATGGTCGCTAGAGCCTTACTCCTGCAAAGTCTTGCTTTTGTCTTAACAATTATAAGGTCAATGTCTCCCTGCTTTACTCTATCGAGCATATTCTCAAAAGCTTCCCTTCCTATATCACTTTTTCCTGAGTGGCCTTGATCCACATAGGGTTTTTCTGCAAGTTTGACATTAGGGTATATTTTAAGGTATATTTTGCACATTGCAACCTGATTGTCGCAACTGTCTTTTTGTTCATCGTTGTCTGTTGAGGTTCTTGCATAGTTCAATGCCGTTACCGTTTCTCCCATTTCCATTCTTATTTTGATGGATTGTGCTATATTATTATTTCTCATATTTTTCATCTCCTATTTTTATTATTTGAATCTTGTTAATATTTTAGATAGCCTTCTCTTAGGCTATATATATCTAACTTCATATCATTTCTCCGTTTACAAAACTTTGCAGTTCTCCAATGAATATTGTTAAAGTTCTTACATAATACTAAATCATATTTTTCACTGTTCTTTATCAATTCTAAGAGATTTATTTGTTTTGAATCTGATTGTCCCTGTGCTTCATCCACATATACGTCTGCAATCTTCCATTTTGTCTTTTGTTTTATAAATAGCCCCATGATTTCCAATTGAGTCTGCACTGTAATTTCGTTTCCTCTTTTCCACTTGTTTGCGGACGGAGTATTATCTATATACTTAGAGTGGTATATTGCAACATTTAATTCCCTATTAAACGGAACATCTGTGAAAACAAAACTACCATCTTCTATGGAATGTGTCCGAACTCCTACAGACAGAAGCCGTTGCAGTAACCCTATACAAGTACCAGTATTCTTTGAAATATGGTAAAAGTCTTTTGTAACCAAAATGTCATACTCTCCAATCTCCCGAATCATTTTTTTCTTCTCTTCCTGTTCACATTTTTTCAGGCTTTTATCAAGATATTCTTTTTCAATAGTGCCATACCCTGATGCAAAATCTCTTAATAGAGCCATTTGTTTTTCATTTACAGCAGGTCTTTTTTCCGACTTATCTGTAAAATGATAAATAGCAACTTTATTCATAAAAATCACTTCCTTTCTTTAGTTTTTTGTTTGGCAAAAAAAGCCACAACCCCAGTGTTTTAGGCACTTTCCGCCACTTATATTATACCAAATTCTTACCCTGATTGCAGCTGCCATCCTTTCAGACCGATTTTATTTTCTTCGTCTAAATTTTTATCTATATAAAATTTCTTTGCCCTTAAACTGAAAAATGTCCCTATCCGTCACGGGATAGAGACATCTTTCTATATTATTATCAGTTATTCCAATCTGAACCAGAATTACTGTTTATTTTCTTAATTGATTTATTGAATACTTCTTCATTGATTGTTCCTTTTTGAAGTAAAATTCTAAGTATTGTAATCATTAATTCTTTTTGTTCCATAAGAACATCTCCTCGCACCAAATAATATTTGCTCCAGTACAGTTCGATAATGGAGACTTCCTCCTTCGTGCGGGATAATTAACATTATGCGACCTACTGACGCTGTACTATCAGTAGTTTTCTTTTTTATTTTAATGTAAGTACGTTATGATGATAAGTAATTTAGTCATCAGGAGTTAAAAGGGCAGTATCCCAGTTATCAAAATTATAAGGATTATCACCAAAATACTTTTTTAATGCCAGCAGCACAGAACCACAGCCATCATTTATATCCAAGTAGGCAACATCATCAATTTCCTCTGAGCAAAGTTTAATTAAATATCTGCATAGTGTCTTATTCAGATTTTGCATCTCAAAAATCAAATTCTCCTTCGGGTTCATCATAATTTTATTTCTCCTTTCATAAATACTTTATTTTTGTTATAGCATGGGGACTGAATCCCCATACTGTAACTTTTTACTATTCCAATTTTATGGGTATGATCCGCAGTCCTGTATCTGCAGGAATAAAGTCATTTTACAGCAATATTTCGGCATTATAACCATAGGGTGTTTCCCTCCTGCAGAATCAGCATGATCTGGAATTTGTATATACGGACTGAATACCTTTTGCAGACGATTTCCATGTTGTTTCCACATTCCTTGCATACAAAAGCGGAATACCTGCATCTGCATATTTCTGACGGTAATATTCTGCATACTTTTCTTTCTTATCGCCCATATAGAGCAGCAGTAAATGCTTATCTCCCGTTTCTGTCTGTGTTCCCTGCAGAATAGCATAGTACGGAAGCGACAGTTCCACCATCTCATAAATGCACTGCATACTCTTTCCTTCCCCATTAATCTGTATAAATGGGCTGCATTCATAGCTATATATAAAGTTTTTAAAAAAATAATCTTTATGGACAGACTCAACAATATCTTTCAGTTTCTCGTAATAGTCTTCCTCCTACCATATTAACATACGCTTCATATACGGATAGGTAAAATTCAGCTTTTCCAGACAGAATCCTTTTACATCGCAGTTGCCGATTGTCTCCCATTTCCGTTTTATGGCACTTACAGCTGAATGGTCAGTTATTACTTCAATGGCATGCCATTCACCCCTAATTTTTACCCCGAGGGGTGCCCTTAATCTTTTGTTGGTAACTTCTGGACATATCTCGCTGTATTTCATATCCCTTTTTACTTCCTCAAAGACCATATTATCCATATAACCTGGAATGTACTTATATTGTTCTATGAGATAAAGCACCAGTTTATAGATGCTTCTGCCGTTCTGCTTAAACTCTTCTATCAGGGCATCTGTGGACAATCTGTCCGCAACAGTTTTCCTATTATTTTTGGAAGTCCGCTTTACCCCGCCTCTTTCTGTATTCCCGTTTTCCCTGTATTCATTAAAATTAACTACCTTACACATAACCTATTTCTCCTTTCAAATTATATTGCCCTTATCATTTCCCGCATTAACCAGTCATTCTTCTCTTATTCAGTTTTTCCAGTCGGCTGATGCATGTTTTCCAGTTTTCTTTCTGAGGATTCCATTTACCATATAAAAGCGGAATACCTGCATTTTTATACTGCATTTTATAATATTTGTCATGTTCCTCCGCCTTTTCATTTCCACAGAGCAGTACCAGATGCTTTTTGCCTGTTGCTAATTCCGTGCCCTCCAGTATGACATACTCATGCAGGCCAAGTTCCAGCATCCTGTAAGTGCATTTTCTGACTGTCTTTTCACATCCAAAGCTCACCGAAGCCTTGCATCCCGAAGTATCATGTATTTCTTTAATAGCCCTTTCGTAATAATCACTTATCATTCCTGCCGCATTCACTATGTCATTTTTATCCATCAGCATTTTCAATGCCTGTGTTTTAACACTGTCCATACTTATAACGAATCCCTTTACATCATAATTTCCAAGCTCTGCAAATTTGTCCGTATAAGCCCTCCAGCTTACAGTGTCAGTAATTACTTCTATAAAATACCATTCCCCACTGACTTTCACCCATAGAGGGGCTTTTAGTCTCTTATTCTCAATCTGGGGATACATCTTATAATACTTTGTATCTTTTTTTATATCTTCAAATACATACTTTTTACCATCCCTGCAGCAGATGTATCCGTACTGCTCTATAATATGGTAGATCAGCCTCATCAGTCCCCATCCGTTATTTATATATTCCTTAATCCATTCTTCTGATACAAGACTGCGGATGGCACATTTTCTACTTACATCAGCCTTTCTGTCCTTCAACCCTGTTTTCCCTACGGGATTAAATCCTCCCTTATTTGTAGTTTTAAATCTATATTCATTAAAATTAATTATTGCACACATACTTTTGTTTCTCCTTTCAAATCTATATATTAACCAACATTAAATTGTAGTAAATCACATATTTCTTAGTATCTTATCAGGTATTTTTTCTAAGTTCTCATACACCTTTATTAAAACAAAGCACATTCTTCGCTTTGCCCAAAATCAACTGTCTAACTTTTGACAGAGCAGTTTTCAAGGTTCTTGCTTACCCTTTATCAGGTTTTCAAGGTACATTTCAGTAACGAAACAAAAAAAGTGGTTAGGACACTAAAAAAGTTTCAATCAGTAAACATTTCATACTAGCTAAAGATTTTAGGCATAATACGCCCATAATCTCCTGCCATGATTTAATAAAATATTTTACCAACCGAAACAATAATGTCCTAACCACTATCATAATCTGGTTGTTGTTCAATTTTCATCCAGCTCTGCTGAACATGACTTTACTATATCAGCTTCATGTGAAATTGTCAATAAGCTGTAAAGTTTTTATATAAAAAAGTTCCTCCCATTGTTTGAGAGAAACTTTTTTCTTTACTGTGTGGAGTCCTTTTTTAACATGATTCCAGCAATTCTCCTGACATCACAATCCTCATCATAGACAAGAACTTCAAGACCATAGCCCTGTTCTGCCACGGCTTGTCTGACATTATAATTCCCATCATTAATTAGAACATCAAGGCCATATCCCTGTTCTGCCACAGCCTGCCTTACATATGCTTCATCATGACGGACAAGCGATTGCAGATTCTGTTCAAAATATTTTTTGATTTCTTCTTTTGACAGCTCCCTTACCAGACTGATTTTCTCTGCCACGTACTTGATTTCATTCTGCCTGATAATTCCATTCGCTTCCACTTCAAAAATCCTACTGTCCGCAATATCATAACAACAGTTCAAATACTCAATCTTTTTACAGAAATGAAAACCATTTTCGCAGGGAATAACCTCTCCATCTACAGTATAGATTTTCCCTAATTCATACTGCATATTATTGCCGTATGCTGCCCTCATATCCTGATCCAGTGCCTTATAACCCTTCATCCATTTTCACCTTTACATGCATTTTGCATACCCTTTCTTAGTTATAGTTAGTCTATTATAGATAAGAGTCTGCAAACTATAACTGGAAAAAGAATCTCCTGTCAGGACATATTTTTATGTTTCATTTTTTATATTATAAAAAGCAGCACCATAGCAGTGCTGCCTAATCTATTTAAAAGATAATTGGAGAAAGTGTATCGGCCATTTATCATTCCTGTTCCTGAGAATAACAATACACGAGGCTTTGTTTATAAAGTGTATTCCATATATTGTTTATGTTGCCTTAGTGGAAGTTATTTATATTATTAG